>JBGTKQ010000109.1:0-13400 GCA_041744555.1 Pyrinomonadaceae bacterium | reverse complement strand
CATAGGTTGCGAATGCCTCGGTCGTCGCCGGCGTCCAAACCGGCAACGATATCTCGGCCGCGTCGTTGTGCTTGCCTGAATTCACCGCGATCTGAAATCGCGCCGTCCCGGCCTTTATCGCCGAGACAGGAAAACGCACTTCCTCACGGCTGTTGGCTTTAACGAGCACACGCTTTCCTGCGTTTGGAGTTCTAGCTTCAGCTGGCTTCTCCGTACCCGTTGGGCCAACTGAAGTTGGAACTCCCAACGCCGCATTCGTGGCGCGAATCACAACATCTACCGCCATGTCCTCATCAGTTTGATTCTGAACAACGACCGGTAATTCGATCTTGTCACCGAAATTCATAAACCTCGGCGCCGACGGGCGAACCATTAATGGTTTCTTGGCGGTGATGTTTGATTCGGTCTTGCCAAATCGCTTGCCTTGATCGACCGAAACCGCTGTAATCCGATACCGCGTAAGATTATCCGGCAGTTTAACGTCGACCGTTGCCCGACCGTTCGAATCAGTCTTTATCGACGGCGACCAGACCGCCAAAGCATCGAAGTTTTGACGAACGTCGATTGGTGTGTCAACGGTCGGCGAAGTATTGCGGTCTTCCGATTCAGCGATAGCGTCCATTGCAAACCCATCAGCACGTATTGATTTTGCCGAGGGTGCCATTTGAAGCTCATTGGAGACGCGTCTCCCAGCTAAACCACCAGCTGGACTCGGCGGTGGAGGCGGCGGTTCATTCCGTTGCCTAACATCACTAGGATTACCAAGTATCAGGTCCTTGCGTGAATGATAATCCGTGGTCCCCGCTGACCGCGGCGTATAGAAGATCGCAGCCGGATCAGCAATACTGTAGCCTGATAATGCCAGCACGCTTTCGTCAACGATAACGACCGCAACCTCGCTGTTTGCGACAGGTTCACCGCGATGGTCTTTTACCTGAATATCGACCTTGGTTTCGCCGCCCGGGGCGAGCATCGTGTCTTTCGGTTCGGCGTTAACGGTAAGCTTTCGCGATTCTGTTGAGATCGATAGATTCATACTTCCGCTCGCAAAAGCCGGACGTCGGGAAAGCTTTGGATCAACCTCGCCTTTGTCGTTCTGCCGTTCCGCCGAACCGACAAGATCGACCTGTGCATAAATATTCGGCAGATACTTTTCATCGATCGGGATCTTTAGCGTTATCGACGAATCCTTCATGGAAAATCGTTCGGTCTTGACGATGCCTTCGCGACGAAGAGTTAGGACACCCTCTGCCGGTGAGAATGGTGAGATAACAAGAAGCTCGGCGACTTCGCCCGGAGCATAGTCTTTCTTGCTCGGAATTATCTGAACGTCTTCTTGTTCGATCGTCCGTTTCGGCGGTGTCTTCCCGCCCGGAACCCAGATAGTGAATTCGCTTTCATTAAAACGTTCGCGGTCGTCCATGACCGTTGCAGTTATCGTATATCGCCCGCCTTCCTTGGCGACAAAACTGCATTTGACCGCTGCGTCAGCCGACTTCACGGTGCATGTTTGTTCATCGACCGAAATCTCTTTCGATGAACCTGTATCGTAACGCCAGTCTTTCGAAACGGCCTTGATCTCAATATCGCGGCCGGCGATCAGCTTTCCGTCGAGATCGGACACGATAGATTCAATGTGAATATTTTCGCCTTTCTGAACAAACGTTCGCGGCGTGTTGATTCCCACGTACAGATCAGACGGATGTACGAGTAACAAGGTGGAACCCGCAAAGGTCTGTCGGTTAACGTCCTGCACCGAGGCAGATGCGGAGATAGTGTAAGGTCGCGGCGGCTTGACCGATTCAAAATCGATCTTCAACAAATGCCTGCCGCTTGCATCGGTCACCCCCTTGAAGTTTTGCGTCGAACTCGGGCCGGACGGACCACGTCCGTAATAATCGTAAACACGCCACCACGGCACCCACGTACCAAAGGTAAAGTCGCTGCGGTTTGGAGGTGTGTAGCTAGTGGGTGTTGCGGTCACCGTCCAATTAGCTTCCGCATTTGCCAAGCCGCCGCCCGCATAATACTTCGCCTCTACTGACAGATCGGCCTTACCGCCAACAAAATGTGGAGCCTCGCTTTCCACTTGTGCGTTCACCTCAAACTCGGGTCGTCGAAATTCTTGTATCTGGTACTGATGGCTAAAACTTGATCCGGAAATACTGCTGCTGGTCGAAAGATCGATCCGTGCATATCCGAGATTCACATTATCCGGAAGCTTGAACTTCAGATCGAACGCTCCGAACGCATTGAGGCTGGCCGTACCCTTCGCGACCTCATTATTTCGCGGATCGTATGCGGTCCACGTAAGTCCGCTAGCCGCATCGCCGAGCCCTCCAAGGTCGCCCAGCTTTCCTCCCGTCTGCTTACGAATGTATCCCTTGACCGAAACCTCTTCCTTCGGCTTGTACATCTTCCGGTCGTCGAACACAAACCATTTAAGCGAATCGTATGAGGGCTTCTGGTACCACGAGCCGTTTTGCTGCCAATAGTAATCTGTATTTTCCGGAAGGAAAGCCACATCTTTACCGCGTGTCGCGATCAGAAGATTCATTCCCTTTTCTGACGGCTTCGTCGACAGTGCGAGCCGAAGAATCCCGTTCACACCAGTTCGGTCGGTCTGTGCGGGCTCGATCGTTTCGATCGCTAATGCGGATCCATCCGAATCTATCGCACCTTCACTCGGACCGCCTGTTTCGGTCACCCAATCCCATGCAGTTTCGATCCAACCCTTTTGTTCACCGGCCACCGACAACTGACCACTGACAGCTGTTCCCTCGTTCGGATAGATCGAAAGGCTAACTCCAGCCAGAGGCTTTCCGGTAGCGAGCTCGGTAGCAAAACCGACAAGTTCAGAATTATCAACAAATGCATCCAACCCGATATTTGTTGCCTGAAGCCAAGTTAAAATGCGTGTTCGGTCGTATTGGTTCTTACGAACGGTTGGCTCGATATCGAGCACAATGTTTCCGAAACCACCAACGAGGGCGGAAGCAATGTCGATCCGTGTCTCGACGACTTCGTCTGCAATATTCCTGATCGCAATAACCTTGTCCGAAAGCAACTGGCCAGGCATCATCGGTCGCTTGCCGTCGTCATAGTTCAGGTAACGGACATATTCCTGATACGCGTTCCAATCGTGCGGTTTCACTCGATACATTTTCACGCGGGCGTTCGAATGGTTAGTTGAGTAGATCGAGAAAGCGGCCTTAGCTGTCGGATCGATAACCGACATAAAACCGCCTTGCGCGTACATGTTCGATTCAGCTGAGCCGACTTTAATTGTCGCCGTCGCGGTTTGTCCCAGCGTCTGGCCGAACGTGTCCGGGAGCGTACCTTCGATCGTGATCTTGTAGGTCGTTCTGCCTTTCTTGACACCTTGAATGTAAACATAATTCCCGGAAGGATAAATATTTGCGCCTTCGATCGCGGGTTCGATCTTGACCATCTCTTTGGTAAATTTCGAGCTATCGATCGAATTGCTGAACTGGATCATCCATTGTTCGAACGGCGAACAATTCTTGTTGTTCTGCCAACCGCACATCGCCGTAACTAGCTTCATCGGGCCGAAGGTTTGAAAACTGAAGTTTTGCGCAACGGTCGTCTTTAGCGGTCCTTCGGCAGACGGAGTTCCCTTTTCGATGTTTACGGTTATTGCGGTCGCTCCCGGGAGTGCATCTTCGGTCGATCCATCTGCGTTAACTGCGCGGAAGACAAGCCAGCGGCCTTCTTGAGCTGTTTTTGAATAGTAGGCGATCGTGCTGTCGCTCCCGATCTCCTCTGCCGTTGCCAAACGGATCGGCAGCTTTTTGCCGGCACCGGATACGGTTATTGTTTTGATCACCGCTTGTGGATCTATCGCCTGATCGAAAGCAACGAACATCATCGCGTCTCGACGTGTGGTCTGACCTCCACTTGGCAACATTTGGATCGCCTTTGGCGGTGGCGTCGTAAACTTCCAAACGAAATCCTTTTGTAATGCCGGTCCTACGGCCGATCTTGTCCCGGCCGGTACGCGAGCTGTAAACTCGGTCGCCATCGGGAAACGATTATCCGTGTCGAACATCAACGTCCGCGTTCCCAGCCATCTCCAACTCCCTTCGACCTGCGGGAAAAGCTCGACCGGTGCATACTTCGCAGCTTCTTCCTGTGATGTGACGGCGACCATCGGATGCGAGAAGGTCACGCTTAGATCTGGAGCCAGCGGCACCTGGCCTTCCGGAGAAAATCGAACAACCGAAAGGGGCAGTTTTGCGTCACCTGGCTGCGCCGGCCCAAGTTGCTCAGCGGCGGGGAACTTGACCGATATCTTCTCGCCGACCTTTGGTGCTGGAAGCGTTCCCAGACGTTTGGCGAACTCCGTTTGATCATCCGGATCGGACTTGATCGCGGGCAGACGACCGAGCAGTTTGCCGGCGCCGTCGTCCGAAAGCGGATCGGTCGCCGCGGCCGCTTGCGTGTCGCGAGTTTCCGCCCCTTCAGTTCCTTCGCTCAAACGGAACTTCAACCCGGATGGCACATCCTGCATATTCCTATCCCTCGCTTTTCCAATGATTTGTGCGTCTGCACGGAGCGCGAATGGCGCGAATAATGACCAAAGAATGGAGGTCGCAATAATTCCGGAAATAGTTTGTCGCATTTAATTTGATCGTCCCCTTTTCGGAGTGTAAATGATTATGAGAAAGTTTGAGGCGACTGCAGCTCAATCATATTCCAGTCGCTTAGAAGCTCACAACTGCGCTAGGTGCATTGCTTCTCTCCAGTTTTTGAACGGAATTGCGTTCTAAATCTTGCACCAATGATATTTAGACCGGTGTTCTATCAAACCAGGTCGGTTTCAAAGGGTAATTCATTGTTTTACAAACGGCGCCGAACACTTAGAAATTCCGTGATGTAATTTAGGAATTTTTCCTGATATACTGACAAACGTATTTTGCAACTTACGAACTAGGGCTGTCGTAGAGTTTTAGGGCGGTAAAGTTGTTTTATAGATGAACTTAGGAGCACATAGATAAAATGGGATTGTGGGCGAGATTAACACGAGTATTTAGGGCGAGCACGGGTGCGGCCCTCGACAAGATCGAAAACCCTGAGCTTGTTTTGCAGCAAACGATTCGGGATATGCGGGATCGCGTTCCGGAATTGAACAACTCGGTTGCTCAAGTTATGGCGACGGAACGGCTTCTACTCAAGAATCACGAGAACCTCGATAAGCAGGTTGTCGATCTCGATTCGAAGATCAAAGCGTCGGTAAAAATGGGCCGCGACGATATCGCTACGGCATACATTGGCCAACTCCAGCAAGCTCAAATGGATCGCGAACGGACAGGTGCACAGCTTGAACACGCTTCACTCGCTTCCAAGCAGGCTCTGAAAGCACGCGACAACTATGTCCTCAACATGAAAAAGCGCACCGCCGAGGCGATGCAGCTTATTTCATCGGCCAAACAAGCAAAACTTCAAGAACAGCTTGCACAGACGATGGAGACCTTCAATATCGGGGACGACGCATCGACCTTCAACGAGATGCGAGAAAAGATCGACCGCCGAGTCGCCGCCGCCGAAGCAAAACTTCAGCTTGGAACGAGCTCGGTCGATTCGCAGATGCAAGATATCGAACGCGAAGCGATGGATATACAGCTACAGGACAAACTGCTTGAGTATAAATCGCAGATGGGCTTGCTCGGTGCTGGTTCAAGCACCGCATCCGGCAAGCAGATCTCGGCCGGTTCTGACGTTCAGGATGAAGAGATCCTAGAACAGGTTATTGAAACCGAGGCAAAGCAACAGGGATAAAATAGGTTAATTTTTCGAACTCGACGTGTTCAACCGGCATCTACTCATATATGGCAGATCTGGCCAAGTACCAGCAGAACCTGGCAAAATTTAATACTAGTTACGCCAAAGAAGCGGTCAAAGAACCCGTAAACTTTTGGGGCTTGGCTGGCTTCGCTGTTGCGGCCGCATATACCGGAAGCGTTATACCGCTGTTGATCGCGTTGATCGCAGAAATGGTTTATATCTTGGTTGTGCCCAATCTGCCGCAGTACCGTCAGTTGGTACAAAGACGCGAAAAGGAGAGGCTTTTTCTAGCCAGCAGAACTGCCCGGGAAAAGCTGATCAAGACATTTACACCACGGGAACGCGAAGCGGTCGAGTATCTTCGTTGGCTCAAAGAAAAGATCCAGGATAACTACAAGAAATTCACAGGTACACTTCAACTGCCATCGAACCTTCGTACGCTCGATCAACGCTGGGAAGATTTCGTCGATCTGCTTGACGTATATCGTCGTAGAAAGCAGCATCTTAAATCGATAAATCGACAAGGTGTCCACAACCAACTTTCACAAGCGTACCGTGCCGCCGAAAGTTCAACAGACGAAAAGACGAAGCGAATTCAACAGACGAACGTCGAGATACTAAAACGTCGAATTGCCTCTTTTGACGAGATCGAACGCAGCGTCAAGCTTGTCGAAGGTCAGCTTCAGTCAATTGAGAACTTTTTCAGCTATTTGAATGATGAGATCGTGACGATGTCCACGCCGGAGAAATTTTCCCTGCTCGATTTTGAACAACTCTCCGATTCCATCGCGATGACGAAACAGATGCTTGACGCAACCGCCGACTCCGTAGGCGCCCTGGATTCATACAACCGCGAAATGGGTAATTACGAATTATTGCCCGAAGCAAATCGCTGAGAACTATCGTTCAAAACCTTCGATCATGATATCCGGTTTAGACGAGGCTTCCATCACGGGAGCCTTTTCTTTCGTTTGCCCCCTGACCGGATCGAGGTCATTGATCTCTAGTGCCAGATTAGCCATGTTAGTAGCGTAGGCAAGCCCTACTTCCCTTGTGACCAAACCTTCGCGAATGTAACCTTCAAGAACTCGATCGAATGTCTGCATCCCGTCCAGAGAACCGTCATTCATCGCATCCGTGATCGAACGACCCTCTTTCTCGCCCTTTTCGATGTATTCGCGCGTTCGAGAATTGGAAACCAGAACTTCGATCGCTGCGATACGGCCGCCACCAACCTTTGGCATTAGGCGCTGAGAAACAATTCGGCGAAATGATTGTGAAAGACGCGTGCGGATCGCGGCTTCTTCGTTCTTCGGAAACACACCTATGATTCGATCGATCGTCTTAGCGGCATCGATAGTGTGAAGCGTCGAAAGCACAAGATGGCCGGTTTCGGCCGCCTCCATCGCGACCTCGATCGTTTCGCGATCACGCATCTCACCAACCAGAATTACTTTCGGCGCCTGTCGAAGTGCGGCTCGTAAGGCAAGTGCAAAGTCGGGCGTGTCTGAATGCAGTTCTCGTTGGTGGATCGTGCTCAGATTGTGGTCATGAATGAATTCGATCGGATCTTCGATCGTAACGATGTGGTATTTTTTGGTCGCGTTGATCAATGCAATGATCGCCGCAAGAGTCGTCGACTTTCCTGATCCCGTTGGTCCCGTGACTAACACCAATCCGTTCTTTAGATCGGCAGAATTCATCACTGCGGGCGGCAGATTCAGATCTTCCCAATTGGGCGGAGTGGTCGGGATCACCCGCATCACGATCGCAAATGAACCTCGTTGCCGGAATATATTTACGCGAAACCGACATAATCCCGGAACGCCGTATGAGATGTCGGTCGAACCCTTCTGTTCCAATAGTTGGGAAGCTTGGTCATTGCCTGTTAACATTATCTCAGCAAAAAGTTTTATCTGCGGCGGCTTAAGAAGCTCGAGCCCCTTGATCGCAACGCCCTCAAGGTCACCCGTCAATTCAACCTGCGGCGGCCTTCCTGGCGAAAAAATCAGATCGCTGACGCGAGGGTCAACAGCGAGCATAATTTTTAAAACGCTATGAAATGACTGCACATTCTGCGGAACCGATGCCGCCGGAATATTTAGTCCATTAGGTGCTGCTTGAGGAGCGGGAACCGCAGTCCCGACACCGGGTATTATCGTTTGATCCATTTTTGAATGTACTTGAGAGAGTGTGAAGATCGAGGCAAGACAGAATGTCCAATATTAAACCTACTATTTTTCGAAGCAATTGTGCAATCTTTTTCTTCGGTCGTAGACGTTTCGGTGAAGATATGCGACTCGTTCGCGACCTTTATCGACAGTTGACAAATGCCCTTGCTCAGACAGCTTAGTTGAATTAAAATTAGGGATTTCGGTCAGGCCTGACAGCCGATCACTTTTATTTTTATCGACAGGCATTCTAATTAGTTAGCAATTTTAGCTGTATATTTTCACAAACATATGAAAAGAGTAGGAATATTGGCAGGGCGCGAGGTTACGTTCCCTGAATCGATCATCAATCGGATCAACGAAAAAGGAGCCGGACGGGTAGTTGCCGAAATGGTAACGGTCGGCGGAATCCGAATGGATCAGGAATTAAAATACGACGTGATAATTGATCGTATTTCACATGAAGTGCCTTATTTCCGTGCAATGCTCAAGCGCATGGCTCTTGAAGGAACGTTCGTCATAAACAATCCTTTCTGGTGGTCTGCCGACGACAAGTTTTTCAATTTCTCGCTCGCCTCAAAGATCGGCGTTGCAATTCCGAAGACCGTTCTTCTGCCGCAGCATGGTTATATTAAGGACATCACAAGCGAATCGCTGCGAAATCTTGAGTTCCCGATCGATTGGGAAGGAGTGATCGATTACGTTGGCTTCCCCGCTTTTTTGAAGCCGTTTGATGGTGGCGGTTGGAAAAACGTTTCGAAGATCCATTCGCTCGAAGAGCTTTGGAGCGAATACAACCAGTCGGGAACGCTCTGCATGACGTTGCAGGAAGGCATCGAGTATGATCAGTTCGTTCGTTGCTACTGCGTTGGCCAAGAAAAAGTGTTGATCATGCCATACGATCCGTCAAAACCGTACTTGAGCGGTATGCAGTATGTGAACGTTGAGAATTATTTGTCGCCTGAGCTTCACAAACGTGTCGAACAAGACGTGATCACGATCTGTAAAGCCCTTGGTTACGACCTTAATACGGTGGAATTTGCGATCAAGGACGGCATTCCTTATGCTATCGACTTTATGAATCCTGCTCCAGATGCAGAAATCGCATCCGTTGGTGAATATAACCACACCTGGATCGTCGATCAGATGACCGACTTCATTCTGCGAAAGCTGGACGAGGGCTTTGAAGCCCCGGAATATCGATGGTCGGCGATGCTGAATCCGGCGGCAAAAACGTCCGCGAAGTCGACTTTGAAGTCGGCAAAACCAGCAGCGTTAAAGATAAAGACATCTACGAAAGTGAAAGAGCCCGTTAAACCAAAGAAAAAATAAAACTGTTCGTATTTAGTAGCTGGGAAATTGATTTAATCAAACTCGGACAAAGGCCTTTTCGACTGAATTATCGAAAGGGCCTTCTCGTTCACACCTTGATGTGGACATCGCTTGTTTTGGACATTGGACCTGGAACTTGAAAGGCTATTCGGCCGATTCGACCATATCGAGGGGAATTCGAGAGTCTAGCATCCGTTCCATTACGCTCATTACCACCCACGCAAAAATAGCGACGCCGGAAACTGCCCAACCGATGTTTGCCACTAGATCGTATTGGAGGATCACACCGCCGATGATGACCGGCAGGCCGATACCTGTAACACGCAGGGCGTTTCCGCGGGCACGAATTAATGAATCGATCAGGTTGACGCGGCTAACTTCGAGCTCCATATATTCTTCATCAGCATTTAGCCGAGAAAAATATTCGACCTCACCATCGGTCCAACGCTTTAAGGAATTCGTCGCAGCCAAACGGTTCGCAGCGGAAAAATTGTGGATAACATGTGCGATCTTTCCTTCGCGAAGGGCGAGTTCGGCGAGCCCGCGGAGTGCACGAAAGCTTTCGCCCACATTTTCAATAGTTCGCCGAAATACAGCTCCGGCACGTCGCCAATCGCCGATCTGAAAATAGCTTTCGCCGAGCCGGGAGAGAAGTTCAGAATCGTTACCGGCACGCGTTTCCGCAAGTCGAAGCATTGCGACAGCTCGCCGCTCCATTCGCGGATCGCGTTCCGAAAGGCCAAACGAATACAGACATTTTGCGAACTCAAACAAGAGCCAGCCGTCCGCCGGTTTGATCCGCGTAGCTCGGCGAAACGCCTCGGTAGCTTGCAGCAAAGCACCGTTCACTCGAAGTTGATTGGCGAGCGTTCTTAACTCGGAGACACGTTCTTCCGCCTCGTTCGCTTCTATATTCTCGACCGGCCGTAAGAGCCCGCGACCCGACCGGACTTGGTCGATCATATTCTCGAGCACATCCGCAGATGGAATGTTTGAAGCCCGTGCATTTCTCAGCGCTTGTCTGTGATTGATATAAGATTCCCGAAGTTCGATCGAACGAGAGTCGAGAACATCATCGGGCAACAACGGAAAGATCTCGTTTATAAGCCGGATATATTTGTCACCACCGGATGCAAACGAGATCGAGACGCCGCGTCCACGCACCATCGTCCGATACGCATAGATAACACGACCGTTCCGTTTGAACGCACGAATTGCCTGAGTATCAACTTGTTCGATATGGTTGAGCCGAAGGCGATTCGGAAAGCCGCCGAACCAGGAGAAGATCCTCGGCAGTAGCCCGGTACGGATCAATCGCTTACCATCGAAGGCGATCCGGTCGAAGAAAGCAAGGGGCGGTATTACAAAAATGACTAAAAGAATGGTCGCAGCACCTAAAAAATACTGTTCGACGTAAAGCATGAAAGATGCCGAGAACAACAGAACGAAAGCTGCTCCAAGGTATGCATGCGGAGAGACCCGAACGGAAACTATATTTTGGGACGAAGCTAAATTTGCGGCCATTACGTTGCTAGGAACTACGTTGCTAAGAACGAGGCTAACATCAGTCACACCCTTTCAACTAAATAAAAAAGGCGGAACGACAAGAAGTTCTCGCTTTCCGCCCTTTTCTATTTCCTTAATACTCTTAGAATGGCATTCCGGCCGGAGCTGAATCAGGAACCTGTTCCGGCAACTGCTTTGCCTTTTCCGGATCAAGTTCAGTCAACTTGTCTTTTGCGCTTTGTGCCGTAGCAGTTAAGGTAATCGCTTTGCCGTCAAGATCCTTGGCTTCGCTGGCGACTTTCACCAAACTGAAAAGTATCTCAACCGCCTCAGCCTTTTTGTCTTGCTTTTCGTAGATCTGTGCAAGTTCCCAGTTGATAGTTTCCTTCGCGATGGTCGGGTCGGACAATGCCGCGAGATCAGCGAACAGTGTCGCCGCCTTATCGAGCTGACCATCATTGTTTAGGGCTTGAGCAAGGGCAAACTTCGAAAGGTTGCCTACCTCGCCCGATGTTTTCGAAAGCGATTCTAGTTCGGCCAGCGCAGCCGGACGATCGAGCGTGAGCCGGTTGACGGCGATGAAATACTTGGCTTTTTCACCGACAGAACCGCCGTGACCGTCGACAACAGCCTGAAATTCTGCGATCGATGCTTCCGCCCGTTCCCTTTCCGTTTTAAACGTCTTACCCGGCTGACCGGCAGGCGGCGTTTCAATTATCTGAGCCTGAGACGTTTCTATTGCTTTTCCGAGCGCTGTTTGAGCCTTCTCATTAGCATTTGTATACCAAGAGGAGATCAGCAAAGCGATTATTCCCAAAACGGCCAACGCACCAAGTCCGTAAAGGATATTCCGGCCCTGGCCGTCGAATATCTTTCCGACTTCTTCAATACGTTTACCGACCGTCTGTTGGAACGGATCTTGATACCTTGGTTTCGGCCCGGTTTCAGTTTCAGCTACTGCCGCCGGCTCCAATCTTCTTTTCTTTCTTGCCATTGTGAATAATTTGCAATTATGTTGATACCAATCGTTATATAATCGGCTTTGATGAGCTATTGCAAAACATTGAATGTAGCTTAAAAATCGCGTTCGAGCAACAGTATCGGCTCGATTACGTAAGAAATCAGTCAAGAAATATAAGTTTTGATAAACGGGAACAAATTCGGCGAAGCGGTGTCTAAGTAAGTGACCGCATGAAAAGCGGCAACAAAAATCGACGTTTTCGCTTCGTGTCGGGATGAGAAAAGCACGATGCCCTTCAGCAAGTCAATAGCATTTGACGATGATGAGATCACATCAGTCGCCGCGGCGGCCGGCTTTTCGTCTGAGATCGGACGAGCAGAAACGGAGTTCATTGAAAGGTTAAGACAGGGCGACCCAGACGCATTCGACATAATGGTCACGCGGTATTCAAGCGATATATATTCGCTTCTATGTCGAATGACCGAGGATGCCGACGAGGCTGCGGATCTAACTCAGGAAACGTTCCTTAGTTCGATCAAATCAATCGCGAATTTTCGCGGTGATTCGGGGCTTCGAACGTGGTTGTTTCGTATTGCGATAAATCACGCCCGAAACCGCTTCCGATGGTGGAACCGAAGGCAAAGAAAACGATCGGTTTCGCTGGATGCGACAGAAGGTGAATCGGAAACGCGGCTATCAGAACGGATCGCGTCAGATGAACCTGGCCCTGAGCGAGAGACACTGCGTCGGGAACGTGAACGGGCTATCGTGACCGAATTGGGGAACATCCCGGTCAATTATCGGGACGTGATCATACTTTGTGATATCGAAGGATTTAGTTACGAAGAGATCGCGGCAACGCTAGACCTTAATGTCGGGACCGTTAAATCCAGACTCGCGCGCGGCAGGGACGAATTAAGAAAGAGGCTAATTGATCTTTGACAGACTTGCAAATAATTGACTCACCCCGGTTTTATCTTTGATCAAAGGACGTATCGGTGCCAAACGAGAGTCGAAAAGAACGAAGATGGAGAGGGGGGTATTCTGTTGATAACCAAAGCATATAATTGAAAATAGACCAGCAACATCTATTTCATTGCCCCGGTGTATTGGCAGCGAAATTCTTCTCTATCGAATGTTGTTTTCTTAACATAAGAGAACAACCGGGGTCAGTGAGTTATTTGCACGTTTGTCCCAGGTTCATTGCTTTTCATTGAACTTTTTTTGACCAGAGTGGTTTGTATGAAGTGTCAGGAAATCCAATTCGATATAGCAGTTTATTTTGACGATATTTTAACGCCGGCTGAAATTACACGGATCGACGAACACCTACTCACATGTCCGCTATGTCGGGACAGTCTCGCAGGCTTTCAGGAAAATCGAAATGCTCTTCGATCTGTTCGGCGTATCGTTCCGAGCGATCGCTTGATCGATAGTATTCGCATGGTAGTCCGAAATTCCTTAAAGCCTATTTCAACTTCGCCATCGTTCCAATTGCTCGAAGATCGCCGGTCCTGGTACCAGGCGTGGTTGATGCCGTCGGCGGTTGGCTCTTTTGCTTCGGTGGTATTTGGCGTTAGCTTGCTTTGGCTAGTTTTGTCGCCGACAAACCGTCCACAACTTGC
>JBGTKQ010000108.1:0-14875 GCA_041744555.1 Pyrinomonadaceae bacterium | reverse complement strand
GCATATGAGCATTCGCCGCATAAACTGGTCGTAATAAAGGCACTTAACGTTTTTCTTCAGGACGACCTCGACCCTGATCTGGAAAGAACGCTGGTCGAAAACTTCCAGAACGAGGCTGTGGCGCTCGACCGCGTTCGGCATCCGAATATCATCAGCCGGCTCGGCCACGGAACCGCCCGCGACCTTGAGGGAATTACGTTTCATTACCTCGTGCTCGAATATATGCAGGGCGGCGATCTACAAAGACATTGCCGAGATGCTCATTTGTCCCTTAAACAAGCACTAAAGTACATCGAGCAAGTTTGTGCCGGACTGCGGTTGGCACATCAACACGACATAATTCACCGCGATATCAAACCGCAGAACCTTTTGCTTTCAAAAGATAACGACATTGTTAAGATCGCCGATTTCGGCGTCGCCCGTGTTCACGTTTCCGACGCTCCTATCACACGAGTTGGAACGAATATCTACGCTCCACCCGAACATTCGCCGCTTGCCGTCGGGCCCGAAGGTGTGATGGTTGTCGAGAAATTAACTCCCGCGGCCGATATTTACTCGCTGGCGAAAAGTTTTTATACGCTTGTAACTTGTGAATCTCCACGTTTTTATGCGAATCAGCCGATAACCGATCTGCCTTTAAATGTTCGCGACGAAGAGTGGTCGGATGAGCTGAAGCGAATCTTGAACAGGGCAACTGCCGCTGATCCATCGGCTCGACAACAGTCGATCGACGAATTTTGGATCGATCTCGAACCGCTTCGCAAGATGGCTGCCGAGTATGAAACGGCTACGAGTGTGCGACCGAAGCTAAACGCGACGCCGCAGGCTCAGGTCGCAAAAGGCTATACGCCGCTTGCTCCGCAGCAACCGAAGTTTGACACGACGAAAGATCTCCGCAAGCGTCATCCGTTGATGGACGGCCGTCAGGAAAAGATAGCGGAAAAGCTTGCCGAGCCACCTGCTCCGATATATAAGCCTTCCGAACGCGTCGAAGACCATTGGCCGAACGCCGATCCGAACATTGCAAAGGAAAAGATCGAGGTGATCCTTGAACCGGTTATTATTCAGCCCGTGCGGCGTAAACGGTTCTACAAGCGGGCCGCCAGTTATCTGATAGCGGCCGCTCTGCTTGTCGGCGGACTTTATGGCACGGCTGTTTTCGTGCGCAATTCAGGCATCTTTCCGGGCTTTTCAAATCCGTTCGCGGCGCAAGAGGGAATTGCAACGACAGATGTAAATCTTAGGCCTGAACCGAATCCGAATAACGATCCGCTCGGCGTCGTAACACGAAATTCGCGCGTGCGGGTTGTAAAAAAGGAAGGAGACTGGTATCAAGTTGATGTTGTCGAGCAAGGCCGCGAGGTCACGCCGCCGCTTGCGGTCAATCGCGGTTGGCTGCACGGCAGATATCTGACAATGCAGTAAGGTTAGGTGTAAAGGCTAAAGCGAAGATCCGAACAGGGGAGATAGAATTTGAGCGTGTTGGACAAAGTAAGACGTTGGATAGATGGCGAGTCGGCGGAGCTTGTTCTCGAACAAGCCGCCAAAGATGCACAGGTAAAACCGCGCAGTCAGGCCGAGGAATTTATTGTCAAGATCGCTCGTGCGGTCGAAGCCGTTATGCAGGCGGAACTTCTACCATTGCCGCAGGGCACGACCATAATTCCTACCGAATACACTATCTTTCTATCGAATGAAGACGACAAGGAATGGCAGGGCGTAAAGCGACGCGGGCTCGAACAGGGGCTGTATCATATTCTTGCTGAACGTGCGAAAGAGATCGCGGGCAAGAAGAAGTTGGAAACAAAGTCATTCGTCATCGAGCTAAGGGTCGATGGAACGCTCGAAAAAGGAAGCGTTCGCGTTCAGCATTCGTGGGAAGATTCATCGTCGGGCAAAACAGGCGTTCTGGCACGGCCAAAAGCCGCACAACCAACGCCGCCTTCGCAAAATTCGGCACGGCCAATCGCTTATGTTCCGCCGCCACCGTCGCAGCCGCCGATCCGCCAAGCACATCCGCCCATGTCTCAGGATCAAGGCCAGCTTACATCGCCCAATTTCACTCAAGCTCAGCTTCGTCCGAACGTACCGCAGACGATGCCTTCCGGAGGTATTGGCCAGGCCGTTCCACTTGCGACCGAAGATGGCGAGATAATGACAAACGTCAGGCCGCGATCAAAAGAATTGTACAAACTTGAGATCTGGTTAAACGGCACACGGCAGAATTTGGTTCCGATATTTAACGCCGAAACTTCGATTGGGCGTGGTTCGAGATCAAAGCCGGTGGATATTCCGCTCACCGGCGATCCTGAAGTAAGCCGCAGGCATCTGGTCATCTCTACCGACGGTTCAGGTAGTTTTTGGGTCAAAAATGAAGGCCGAAACGCCGCCATGATCCAAACCCACGAACTTCCGATGAACCAACGCGTGCCAATCAAACCCGGAGTCAGCGTAACGATCGGTTCGTACGTAATTCGTATTCAGGCCCGCGGCTGATCACTGGTAAAGTTCTTGCTCGATCTGCGGAAGAAAGGTCCGCCGCAAGCGGTTTGCCAACGCTTGTGACTCGCGCAGTGTGGCATTTGCCTCATTTAGCGAATTCTCGATCTGGTTCATCAAGGCATTGAGGCTTTGTCGTTCAGCAGTAAGCAAAGCTCGGCGACTCTCGCGTAGTTCTTCGGTCCGTGTTGTCCCTTCAAACTGCAGAGAACGATCGATTCGTTCGGGCCTAAGTTCGACCTCGATAGCTGAAAGCTTTGCACGCGTTTCACCTTGTTTCGCGACCAAATCGATCTGATACTTCTGCCATTCCGCGATCCGCTGCTCAGCCCGCACCAAAAGCTCCATTCCAAGAACGAGCCGCTGCTGCTTTTCACTGAAGCCCATGCCGCCTACCTTTTCGAACTTATCGACAAATTCCTTTAATTGTTTGGTGAGCTGTTCGACGTTCTGCGAGACTCGGGAAACTTCCACGGCGATCGTTGTCATTGGGTCGGCTACATAGGTCTGGTTCGCTTGGCCAAATGAAACGCTGACCAGTACGGAAATGATCAATAAAGAGAAAACTACTCGCGATAATCTGGGCATATTCTTGGATTCTCCTGCAATTTGAATTGAGATCTCGGGATTACACGGTCAGAGGCTAAGAATGTTGCAAGCCGTCCAAGTTAAACGGCGGCTCCCGATTTCCGTACAGTTCGAGTAATTCCCTAAGTGCGGTGCCAACACAGGCCTGCACCTCTTCAGAATAGGCAAATTTGGCACTATTTTGCCTATATTCGTCTTCATCATGAATCAGAACATTGCGGTCAGGCCAAATGACCACGTCGACATCGAGATCGACATAATCTAATACATTAACTCCGAGTGTTGGCGGCATGCAGATGTTGCAGTACCAATTTCGAAACGTGCCGTCTGGTTCGTCGAATCGGAAAATATTGTACCAGCGGTCAAGCCAGAAGTATTCGGTAGAGAGCGAGCCCGATAGAATCTTTCCGAGATCGGGATGGGTAACGTCCCCAACAAATTCACCTACCAAAGTTAATGCATTACATTTAATATCGGTGATGCGACATTTCCAGCTCTTCTTTAAGCTATTGTCATAACGACGGGAATTCACCGTTATTTCGTCGCCTGGTTTCATTTATTCCGATCGAGGCGTTCGAACGACCAAGACCGAGCACGGGGCATGATGCACGACCGAATCGGAGACCGAGCCGAGCAGAAGGCGTTCCCATCGACTATAACCATGCGAGCCAACAACGATCAGATCGGCTCCAAAGTCCTCGGCGGTTTCGACAATCCGACTTTCCGGCGATCCGAACAACACATCGCTTGTGAAGGTGATCTTTTCATTGCCGCAAATGCCTTCAAGCCGAGTGCAGGTTTCGGCGAGCACTTTCGCAGCATGCTCGCGAGCGGTTTTCTCGAGCTCGGTCGTGTCGGGTAGATACCCGCCATATATATCGATCGCCATCGGAACCGCCATATCGACAACGCTGATTATCTTGATCTCATCGCCGGTGTTGAATGAAAACGATTTCAAGGCATCGATCGCCGCTTCGCTCTGCGTTGAGCCGTCGGCAGCAAGTAGGATCTTCATATTTACCTCCAATTGTTTCGATTTGGCGCAATTCTAACCTGAATGTGGAATTTATCCTAAATCTCTTATCTCTAATGGGTCTATTCCGCTTCGGTTCCAAAATAGAAGTGTTTCAATTTAGACAGAAGTTCGGAGAGGATAAGTCGTTCCGCTTCCGTTAGTTCTCCCAAGATCTCTTCTTCGATCTCAAGCCACTGTGCTTCGACCTTTTCGCGAACAGCGACGCCCGCCGGAGTTAGGAATATGCGAGTGGAGCGAGCATCATCTTCAACCCGGTCGCGCGTGACGTATCCGCCATCGATTAATCCGGTCAAAGTCTTATTGATGGTCGGCGGGGCGATGTTCAGTTCTCCGGCTAGGTCAACCTGTCTTCGGCCATCGCGTTTCCATAGTTCCATTAGTAGAAAGACTTGGCCGCTGTGCAGACTGATCTCTCCCAAACGCCGTTCGAGATGGCTCTTGTGGGCGGTTGCAACGCCGGAAAGAAGATGGCTGACTGTTGAATGAAACTTCATAGGGTGTAGGTTAAGCGGCCTGTTTATAGAACTTTAAGCGATTCTATTTGCCAGCTAATAAGTGTTAATTAGTAGGCTAAGGATTATTGATTAGCAGGCTAATAATCAAAGATTAGCACGGTACGAAAAATTTACAAATGGTGTAGAATTTCGTTATGCAAAAATCAGAACTGCTTAAGAACGGCCGGGATCTTTTACTTAAACTTCACAAAAGCTTGCTCGATCACGAGCGGGCGATATACGAGGGAATTCTCGGACCGCAGACACCGACCCAGTTTTTGAATATTTTACTCGAAGATCCGGAATTTAGCTGGTTGCGGAAGTTTTCGACCTTGATCGTTGATATTGACGAGATGTTCGCCCAGAAGGATGGCTTGAGCGAAGATGTCGTCGAAGCTCACATCGTAAAGCTTCGTGGTTTGATCGCGATGGAAGATGAGGATGAAGGTTTTAAAGAGAAGTATCAATCAGGACTTCAACTCGATCTGGATGCTGCGGCACACCAAGGAGCTTTAAAGAGCCTGCTTGGTTTTGAATAACTGGAGTTCAACAACGGATTAACACAGATCACCGTGGATATCTTTGAGTGCTGCGAGGGAGGCACTCAGATCAGAGTAATGACCCGTGAGAATCCGCGTTATCCGTCTTTAACAACTATCTTCCGCTCTTTTTCCAGTCTGCAAGGAAGCTCTCTAAGCCCTTATCGGTTAGCGGATGGTGAACCAACTGCTTTATCACTTTGAAAGGGATCGTAGCGACGTCTGCCCGTGCCAGGGCACAATCAACAATGTGGATCGGATGTCGTATTGAAGCGGCGAGCACCTGCGTGTCGAAGTCGTAGTTATCGTAGATCTGGACGATCTCTTCGATAAGCTGCATTCCGTTCTGCGCGATGTCATCCAAGCGTCCGATAAACGGCGAGATGTACTTAGCACCGGCCTTTGCGGCTAAAAGTGCTTGAGCCGAAGAGAAGCACAGCGTAACGTTCACGCCGATGCCGTCAGCAGCGAAAGTGCGCGTAGCCTTCAATCCATCCAGCGTTAGCGGACACTTTACGACCACGTTGTCGGCGATCTTTGCCAGTTCACGGCCTTCCTTCAACATCCCTTCAGTGTCAAGAGCAGTAACCTCGGCCGAAACGTCACCTTTAACGATCGCACAGATAGCCGCGATGTGTTCTTTGAAATCAACATCGCCTTCTTTTGCGACAAGCGACGGATTCGTCGTAACGCCATCAATCAAACCCATTTCATTGGCTTCTTTGATCTCATCCAAATTTGCAGTATCAATAAAAAATTTCATATATATTGCTCAAGCCCGCACGTGAGTAAGGGCAGTATTCTTAGTCTAGTGTAACGCCCGTGCTGACTCCTGGGCCTATTCGATGTTCAATTGACCGAATTTTCAAGTTTGCCGATACCGTCGATCTCAATGACGCACACATCTCCTTTGTTCAGCTTCGAAACTCCTGAAGGTGTCCCGGTCGCGATCACATCGCCTTCGTTAAGCGTCATTTGTCTTGAGATGTATCGTATCAGAAAATCGACCGGGAAGACCATTTGCGAAGTGCGACCGCTCTGCTTTATTGTTCCGTTAACTGAACATGTGACCACAATATCGGAAACGTCGAGTTCGGTTTCGATCCACGGACCGATCGGGCAAAACGTGTCGAATGATTTTCCTCGTGTGAACTGAACGTCTTGTTTCTGGATGTCACGAGCCGTGACATCATTCACGCAGGTGTAACCAAGTACGTAATTCAGCGAATCTTCATCGTCGCGGATGTCCTTGCACTGGCGGCCGATAATGACGGCGAGTTCAGCTTCATGCTCGACTTGTTCTGATTGAGAGGGAAGTACTATCGTCTCGCCGGAACGTGTCAAAGTTGACGGAGCTTTCAGGAAAATGAGCGGTTCTTTGGGCACTTCGTTGCCAAGCTCGGCGGCGTGGTCGGCATAATTGCGGCCAACGCATACTATCTTTGAAGGCTTAAAACCTTGAGTGATCTCGATTCGCATTTTCAAAGATTACAAAGTTTTTCGTGATTCCGCCATACCGACCGGCATTACACAACCTGTAGACAGTACAAAGTCAATAAACACAGCATCTTCCGGCGATCTTACAAAAAGATTGCCAGAAGATCAAAAAAAACCTTGACTTTTGGGGCTGATTCGGGTTACTCTGTCTTCACTGAAACGCGTTTTGATAACCAAGGGAAGTATTGATTTGTTTCCCGGCCTGTTGGCCGCCATCGTCTGAAATCCGGCTCGGAAATTAAGCGGAGGAATTACGGAAAGCAGGGACACTTTTGAGGATCTTGTCGGCGCGATGCTCCTGATCCAAGATAAGGTACAATTGAACTAAGAGATATAAGGTCTGTTGCCGGCATGCAGCAGGCCTTTTCTCTGTTTATTTGAACGAATCTCCGCCCGACTTTTGCGGATTAGTTTTGCTCACGGAATGTTTTCACTCACGATGTCGCTTGGTTCGCTAACATTCTTGAATTTGTCTGTCGCCGTAATGTAGTAATAATAAGTTTTTCCCGATTCAACGTTTTCGTCCAAATAGGTTGTCTTGTCCGTCAGTTCCTTAGTCAACGGTTCCCATTCGGCAAGTGGTTTATCTTTATCGTCGGATCTATAAATGCTGTAACCGGCAATATCTTTTTCGGGATTATTGGGAAAGAATATCGAGATCGAGATCGGCGTCGCGGCGATCGTGATCGATCGCGGAGCCGAGGGCGGAAACGTGTCGACGGGAGTTGTTTCAATGATATTTGATTCTGTGCTCTCGACCGGCTCACCTTCCGCACCCGAAGAGACCGATCGAACAAAATACGTGTACTTCTTGCCAAAATCGAAGAACGCGTCTACATATTCCGTCGCCGAAACAGGGCCTTTATTCAATAGCCGACCAGCCTGTGTGGAAGATCCAGTCCGATAAACATTGTAACCAAGCAAATTCACCGGCGTTGTACCGTTAACATTCGCTGTCGGTGCTGTCCATTTCAGCGTAATGGCATCTTGCGAAACCTGGCCCAAAAGGGACGTCGGTGCTGCAGCAATGCTTGCGGCAGGTTCCAGGTTAACCACATTCGAAAAAGCCGCTCGTTGCCCGGAGGCATTCACAAAACGGATCGCATATCGTAATCGAACCGGTTGACCCGCAAACTGTAAGGTGTCGCGATACGTTATCGCCTTCAATGCAAAATCGTCCGCAAGGAATTTCTGCGAACCTATTACGACCGCTCGTGTAGAAAAATCTGCTTCAGTGATTTGCGGTGGGGAAGTTAGCGGTTCGGCAAGACGAAAGATCTCAGCTCTGTCGATAAAAAGAACACTTCCCGCGTCGGCGTTTCGAGCCGGCATTTTCCACGACAGAATAACCGTGTTGCCGCGTTGAAAACCGCTTAACTCGGCTCGTTGCTGGACGCGTTCACGAGGTGGTTCGGGTGCCCCTCGCTTGCCGCATTGAAAACCGGTGACCACAATGAGCCCGAGAAGAGCGATCGGTGCTTTGGTCGCCAACTGCTTAAACGAAATGTTTAGCGAAAATCGCCCGGTGATTCTTCCCTTTGTCATGTGCTTAAACTTAAAGAATGTACTGTCGAAGGTCTTGGTCCTGGATCAAACTGCTTACTTTCGCATCTACGTACGCAGCATCTATCTGCCATGATTTTTGCTCTAATTCACTGCCTAAAAAGCTGATCTCTTCAAGTAACTTCTCAAGCAACGTATGAAGCCGTCGGGCACCTATATTTTCCGTTGACCTGTTTAACTCGGCAGTCATTTCAGCCAAGCGTGAAACGGCATCGTCCGTGAAATTAATCTCGATTCCCTCGGTGCTTAACAAAGCCTGGTACTGCTTAATCAACGAATTTTTCGGCTGTGTCAGTATGCGCTTAAGGTCATCGATCGTGAGTGCTTCAAGCTCGACGCGGATCGGAAATCTCCCTTGAAGTTCCGGGATCATATCCGACGGTTTCGAAACATGAAAAGCACCAGCAGCGATGAAAAGAATATGCTCGGTGCTGATCATGCCGTATCGTGTGTTAACGTTTGTGCCTTCAACGATCGGCAGAAGATCACGCTGCACGCCTTCACGTGAAACATCCGGATTTCCGCCCGATTCGCGGCCCGCGATCTTATCGATCTCGTCAAGAAAAATGATGCCCGAGTTCTGGACCTTATCCAGAGCGGCCCGTGTTATCTGCTCCATATCGACAAGCCGTTCCTGCTCGTCACGGATCAGATAGACCATCGCGTCGGCGACCCGCATCTTTCGGCGAACGGTCTTGGTCGGAAACAGATTGCCGAACATATCTTTGAGGTTCACGCCCATCTCCTCCATTCCCTGTCCGCCGACGAAATCGATCGTCGTGGGCCCACGATCCTGGGTATCGAGTTCGATCATGCGTTCGTCGAGGTGGCCGCGTTTCAATTGTTCGCGAAGCTTTTCACGGGTGCGGGTCGGTTGTTGTTCGGAATCAGCTTCTATTCCATCCGTTTGATACTGCAAAGCCGTCGGTGGCAGCAAAAGGTCGAGTAGCGCTTCTTCGGCATTCTGTTCGGCCCTTTCGCGGACATCATCATGTGCTGCCTGCTTTGTCATATCGATCGCAACATCCGCAAGTTCGCGGATCATGCTCTCGACATCACGGCCAACGTAACCAACCTCGGTGAACTTTGAAGCCTCGATCTTAATGAATGGCGAATCGGCGATGCGGGCCAAGCGACGTGCGATCTCGGTCTTACCGACGCCCGTCGAACCGATCATTAAGATATTCTTTGGTAAAACATCTTGAGCGATCTCTACGGGAAGCTTTTGACGCCGGATGCGGTTACGCAACGCAACAGCGACCGCACGCTTGGCATTCGTTTGCCCAACAACGTACTTGTCCAATTCTTCGACTATCTGACGCGGCGTCAGGTCATCAAGCTTAGGTTTTGCGGCGGCAGTCTCCCCGCCTAAATAGATCGCCATTTCTGACTATAGTTCCTCAACCACAATATCTGAGTTTGTGTAAATACAGATCTCCGATGCGATTCGCAGAGCATCTTCAGCGATCTCCTTCGCCGAAAGTTCGGTGTGTTTCATCATCGCCCGAGCAGCCGCCATCGCGTACATACTTCCCGAGCCGACCGCTAACAGGCCATCGTCCGATGCGATCACATCACCTTTTCCCGAGACTAAATATGCATCCGACTTATCCGCAACTATCAATAAAGCCTCGAGGCTGCGAAGGTACTTGTCGGTCCGCCAATCCTTGCTAAGTTCGATCGCCGCACGCTGAAGCTGTCCTTGAAATTCCGCCAGCTTTTTTTCGAACCGGTCTAGCAGAGAAAAAGCGTCTGCGGTCGAACCCGCAAAACCGGCGAGGATCTTTCCGTCTGAAAGCCTTCGCACCTTGCGTGCGCTTCTCTTTATCACCGTTTCACCAAGCGTGACCTGGCCATCGCCGGCCATTGCCACGTCGCCGCCACGCTGAACCAAAAGCACGGTCGTTGAACGAATTCTCGCAATATTTTCGCCTTTCCGCATAAAAAACCAATGATAAGTCTTTAATTTCAAATGCTCAAATTGACACCCTTGCCAAATTCGCCGAACATCTAGTTTTATGCTTATGCGACCAAAGATCGGTATCACGATGCGGCTCGAACTTGAAACAAGGCGTTTCTATCTCGGCCGGGATTACAGCGAAGCTGTTAACGCCGCAGGTGGTCTGCCCGTTCACATACCTCTGATCAATTCAAAGGAATATATTGAAGAAGTCGTCGCGGGACTCGACGGCATCCTACTACCTGGCAGCGACACCGATCCCGATCCGTACCGTTACGGCGAGCACCCGCATATGGCGCTCATGAAGGTTATAGCGGAAAAAGATGAAACCGATCTGATGGTGATCGCGGCCGCCGAAGAACGTCGTTTGCCGATTTTCGGGATCTGTTTTGGTATGCAAATACTAAATGTGGCTCGCGGCGGAAGTTTGTATCAGGACATCGGCTCGCAGGTAGAATCAGCTTTAAAGCATGATCAAGGACCACCGCTCGAACGAAATTCGCATCGGCTTCGTATAGACGAAGATAGTTTGGTGGCGAACATTGTGAATGATATGAACGAGGACGTTCGAGTGAATTCTCATCATCATCAAGCTGTGAAGGTCGTCGGTTCAAAAATGCGTGCAACAGCTTGGACCGCTGATGGCGTGATCGAAGCCGTCGAGGATACACGTGAGGGTCGATTTGCCGTTGGCGTTCAATGGCATCCGGAGCTTTCGTGGCGAACCGATAAGTTGTCGGCAGGGTTGTTCGCCGCCTTCGTCGAGGCCGCAGCTTCTTAATTAGTTAATGTATTGAACGAGATTCTACGCGTTAGTTGTTTAGAATCAGTTAAATAGTAGAATTGGGCGAGGTTTCAGATTAGCTGTGGATGACCGACTCCTAACGCAGTTTCTACACGTATAAAGGACGGCGATTGATGAATAATCCAATTTTAATAGGCAGTGCGTCTTGGCTTTTCCCCGGAGCGGGACATTTTATGCAGGGGCGATGGGCGCGGGGCCTGATCATTAGCGTCGTTATTTGGACAATGTTTGTCGTCGCAATACTAAGCGGCGGGGCTTATTATCCGGGTTTTGATTTCAAAGACGGTCAATTGCTTTATATTCTCAACGTGTTTGCGACTTTCGGAAATGGCCTCGGCGACCTTTTGAGCTTTTTGTTTTCGGTAGAACCTTCACCGAACGTTGCTGCGAGAGCCGGATTTGAATATGGCGGACGGTTTCTTGAGGTCTCGGGCCTGCTTAACTATCTTGCGATCATGGACGCTTTGGACATTCACTTCGGGAGGAAAAAATGAGCCATTTTCTCTACCTTGTATCGTTTGGACTGCTTGTTTCGGTAATTTTTGCGGTCTTGAGCGACGGTGACTTGAAGACACGTGTGATCTATGGCCTTAAAAGCTTCGGTCAGTTCGTCGGAATTAGTCTAGCCATCGCCTGGTTGCTTTACTTTATTCCGTGGTAGATCCATTCCCATTGTTCGTCTGTTCATGTCGCTAAAATGCCGCTTGTCGAAACGGAAAGCCTTGTCTTAAAAAGTCACAATCTTGCCGAAGCCGACAGGATAGTCGTTTTGTTCACACGAGACCATGGCGTCGTCCGCGGCGTGGCTAAAGGGATCAAGCGGCTCAATAGCAAATTCGGCAGCTCGTTTGAGCCATTTAACACGATTCGGGTCGCTTACTTTCAAAAAGAAGAACGCGAACTTGTGTCGATCCAGAGCGCGGAATTGATCCGCTCAAATTTCGCAGCCGCCAGCGATCCGGACACACTAAAATCTTTTTCATACATCGCCGACCTACTTCTAGCGTTTTCGCCGCCGAACGATCCGAGCGACTTACTTTTCCGGATGGTCCGTGCGTGTTTCGAATCCGCCGAGCTTACAAAAGAAAGCTTGCCGGCAATGCAGTTCTATTTCGAAGTTTGGCTGTTGCGGCTTGGTGGAGTTTTGCCTGATTGGGAGAAATGCTACGCGTGCGGTCGAGTTTTCGACGCCACTAATCAACCGTCGATCGATTCCGGCCAGCACTTCATCTGCGAAAACTGCCACCAGGGCCGCTTGACCGAGCGTGTCCCGAACGGGTGGTTGAATGCTCTTCAAAATGTTCGAAAGCTCGGTCCTGCGGATTTTTCTGCGGATGCGGTTAACATCGCGTTGGCTGTTCAACTTACGCCCATAACTCGGCGAATAATCGAACGTATTCTCGACCGTCCGATACATGCGATCCGAGCCGCCCCGATACAATTTACCGGATGAAGAATCGCACTGGTCAAAAGATATCGCTTTACCTGCTCCGTTCGGTCGCCCCGTACGTGCTTTTTTCGTGGGTGCTTTTGAGCGTGATCTTGTTCGTTCAACAGGCGGGCCGTTTTGCGGATATCTTTTTCAGTGCAAATATTCCACCAACCCTTGTCTGGCAGCTCGCGATCGCACTGATACCGAACGTCGTTGCGTTCACGTGTCCGATGGCGGTGCTTGTCGGCGTAATTATCGGCCTTTCGAAAATGCAGGGCGATAGCGAGCTGATCGCGATCCGTGCCGCGGGCGTCGGTAACTTTCAGATCGCGTTTCCGATCGCTCTGCTCGGTGTCGCTTTATCCATCTTCGCATTTGTTGTAAATATCTTCGGCGTTCCGCTCGCCGCACGTATCGTTCGAACCGTCGCCCTACAAACTGCCATCTATAAGCTCGAATCTCCGATCGAGCCCGGCGTGTTTAATACGGAGATCGCCGGTTACACAGTTTATGTAAAGGACGGCGATATCGCGACGGGTACGTGGAAAAACATATTTATTCACGCTGAAGACGCGAAGTCGGGCACAATGCGTCTGATAACGAGCAGCGATGGTCGCATTGATTCTACGGGAGAAAAATCAGAACTCGTTCTTGCGAATGCCGTTTCTTCCACATTTGCCAAGTCAGAAAAAGGTGAGAAGTATGTCTCAGAAAAACTTGGCGAAATAAGGTTTGCGATCAACACAAAGCGAGGCGAACTGATAGAAAAGTTCGGCAGCAGGGAACTCACGGTCGAAGAACTTGGACTTGGCGAGTTGGCAAATGTGGCGGCGAAGAAAGATGGGGCCGAGCGAACAGAAGCACAGATAGTTTGGCAGCGGAGACTAGTGCTTTCTATCGCACCGTTCCTGTTCGCCCTTTTGGGCACTGTTCTGGTGCTTCGGTTTAATCGCGGCGGTCGCGGTTTCGGAATTCTTTTATCCCTGATATCACTAATTAGTTTTTACCTATTGGCGTTTTTGGGTGAGCAGCTTGCCAGAACGACGCAGATGCCGGCAATATTAGCAGCCGCACTTCCGATTGGGGCAGCGATTGCTGCGATCGTATGGTTCTCGCTGACATTCCGATTTCGCGTATTCGAAAGCACGGTGAGTCGATTAAGAAGCGCGATTCCGACCAGATCTCGTGAAAGGCACCGGCCAGAAAGACGGAATATTTTCATGGATCTTACGACTGGGTTGCGTGATTTCGATCTGCTATTGAACCTGGTTCGGTATTTCTTGATCACGCTGACGTTTTTGGCCGCGATCTTTGTTGTCTTCACCGCATTCGAGCTATGGAGATTTGCCGGCACGACGGACGGCGGAATCTGGCTGCTAGCGAAATATCTTTTCTTCCTTTTGCCATTCGTATATCTAAGCCTGGCACCTTCGGCGGCGATGATCGCCACGCTCGCGACATACGTGATCAAATCACGTCAAAACGAGATCGTAACTTGGATCGCGGCAGGGCAAAGCATTTATCGCCTATTACTTCCATGCTTTGTCTTAATGTGCTTTCTAGGTCTTGTGAACTGGCAGGTACAAGAGCGTCTGGCACCAAACGCCAATCTGATCCAGGACCAGTTGCGAAATCAACTCCGCAACCGCGGCAAGCTTTCGAATCTGGACGGAAAATATTGGGTCGCGAATGATCGACGAATATATTCATTTAGTTTAACCCCGAAGATTGAATCAAATATCACATCTGCGTCTGATAACGAAGCAGCCCTTGTGCCTGTTGTCTGTGTCGCTGATTGCGCCCTTCGAAATCTCGTGGTCTACGAATTTGTTAGTAAGGGGCAAGAATTGCAAACCCTGTACCGCGCGGATCGGGCAGTTTGGCAGGAAGACCGGATAAGATTCGAGGGCCCGGTTACAAAAAGTACACTTTCCGGCGGCAACGTCGAATCCCTCAAGATCGACGGCGGGGAAGTGATGGAAGCCGAAAACCCTTTTCTTGCGATTCGTAAAAAGCCGAGTCAGCTTTCCACTGCCGATATCCAGAAGCAGATCGAATCAAGCGAGTCGGAAGTTGAGCAGAGAAGCTTCCGCGTCGCGCTCGAAAAGCGTTATTCTACGCTGTTCCTACCCCTGATAATCGCACTATTCACCGCTCCGTTCGCGCTAAGTTTGAACCGAAAAGGGAAGGCGGTTACCGTCGGATATGCCGTCGCACTTTGGCTGCTTTTCATGGGTGTAACTTCTTCGTTCGAACAATTCGGCCTTAGCGGCTCGCTATCGCCGCTACTTGCGGTGTGGGCGCCGCTCGCGATATTTGCAGCACTCGGCGGATTTCTTCTTTCGAGAGTGCGGACATGATCGCGATACTAAAACCAGGGATTCTTTATTTCGCTATCGTCTTTTCGATCGCCTTCGTCTTCGGCATTATTCGTACGATCATCGTCGTTCCGCGCATCGGCG
>JBGTKQ010000107.1:0-9433 GCA_041744555.1 Pyrinomonadaceae bacterium | reverse complement strand
CCGTCATGCAAAATGAACTTTTCACGGCCTTTGCGGGTTTCCGCGATCTGCTGATAAAGGCCGATGTCTTTCCACTTTTTAAGTCGTGCAGGTTCGCTTTGACCCAAATTCGCCTTTTGAGCAAAGTTGGTCTTGGGCAGGTTAACGGTCTTTTTTAGGTCTAAAGTTTCACTCATTATTCAAAATAAAAATCCCGAGCTGTTTCGTTAGCTCGGGACATTAAAAGATATATTTCTGCCACTCGATATCAGTCGAGCCGTGTCCCATAGATGTTCCTTATAATGGGCGATAACCTCTTCATAGGCAATAACAAAATCTTACCATAGTTTTCTCAAGCCGTCGCAACGTATTCTAGAGACTCGACAAAAATTGTTTCCATTTTGCCACGTGTTGACCAATCGCCCATTCGACCATGACAACCTTGTTAAACTTTAATTCATGTTCTTCTCTATATATTTCGCTGCCGGTTTCCACGTCGATACCAATAAGTTCCTTCTCGGTCAAAAGGACGACCGTTTCGTGGTTGGGCGAAATAAAAATGTCGATCAATCCAACGAACAATGCCTTGGCTTTATTGAAATCGATTTCGGGATTGTCGTATCTGGCCAGCGCTCGTGGGGCTCGGCCAAAATCTTCTTCCAAGAGGAACGAGCGATGTATATTTCCGTCCACTAAAACCCGACCAATCATTCTTGTTTGAGCACTTTGACGCTCTAAAGTGAAAGTGGGTATGCGTTCGCTGTCCTCGCCACCGATAAGAACGCTCCATCTTTGCCAAATAGCGTCCATATCATTGCTCTTGGCCTCAGACTCGTTCCGCCGGGTAGTATCAAACGTCGACTGATATTGGTCCAGGATTTTCTTCTTTGAGAACCATTTGTCGAGCTCGCCCGAAAGCTTTTGCTTTCCAAGATTTACCAGGCGGCTTTCTTCGCGGGCTTCGAACCAGGCGGCTCCGCCATGAATCAGCGACCAGTAGCCGTCAGCAACGTAGTATCCATCAGATACCCACCCTATTTTCTCGTAATCCGAAATATTTCGATGGAATTCCCTCTCGTCCTTCGGAAGCCGACGGTATTCCCGGTCAATCTCTGATTTCGTCTTTTTGCGGAGTTGGTTCCTAACATAATCAATCTTCTGTGGTTCTGCCGTCGACCAGACGCGCGAATAGTCGAAGGCGAAGTTCTTGAGTGATCCCTCAGCTTCCAACCCGTCCAAATGCTCGTTTTTGTCTCGCGGTTTTGGTTCAAAGTAGCGCGTTTGGCCGAGTAAAAGCCAGCCACCCGATTGAGGACTTGCTATGTATCCTAGCTTGCTCGCCAGTTCAAGCTTCGCGCCATCTCTAACCAGCAATAGGGTTTGATTCGTTGGCTTCTTCTCGGGCAGTTTCTGAAAATCGTTGTAGAATTGAGCGTAGCTTTCCGAGTCTGAGCTTTCATCGGTGTCAAAGCCGAGGACGAGAGCCGACCTTTTTCCGTTCGGTTTCAACGAATTGAAGAGCTTTTTGATCTCTGTTTTGCGATCGTCGCCGATTGAGGCAACTTGATCGCCAGCAACTTCAATGGAGAAACGTGAATGGACCAATCGTGACTGAGACTGCAGAATCACGCATAGTATCAGAATTGCATGAAGTTGCCGCACGTTTAACTTGCCCCCTAAGACAACCATAATACACCACTGGAATGCTCGCCAAGCGATTTTATTCCTCTTCAATAGTCGCTAAGAGTGGGTATTCGCGGGCTTTGGCGAGGTTCATTGCCTTCTGCTGCTTCATATAAGCGACGTCGTAAGGATACACGCCGGCCACGCCAACTCCTTCGTTATGAACCTTTAGCATGATCAGAACTGACTCTGCTTCGGACCGTTGGAACACATAATTAAGAACAAAAACGACAAATTCCATCGTCGTAAAGTCGTCGTTGTGCAGGAGCACCTTAAACAATTTTGGCTTCTCAAGCCGGATCTTTGTCTCTGGCAACAGGTCGGTCGGGTTGTCGGAAAATTCAGCCATTAAAGTGTTTGAAGATTAACACAATCAAAAATTTCTTAGTAATTTGGCCAAACCGAGAAAAGTCCAACAGAATCCGGAGTAACAGAAAGGTGTAGACGCAGTCGAATTTTTTTGATACTGTTCCAATGCGCTGTTTACTAAGTATTCAATTTTAATGCCCACTCGTGCCGATCTGTGAAATATCAGATCGATTAGACCTATTTTGAAACTTTCAAGATAACAGGGAAGAATAATTGTGTCGATAAAAGCACATTTGCGGTCAAAGGCCTCGGGTACGGGCGGACCGATCGAAGTTCAACGAGGTCGTCGTCGAACGATGGAAGGTGTAAACCTGGACTCAATTTTCTCTGGCACCGGCCAAAAATTGCGTGAGGGACAGTCCAGCGAGGCCGAAAGGCTTTTGACGGACGCGATCGAGAATTTCGACCATAGTGATGATAACCTAGCGAACTTAAAGCGATTGCTGTCGTTCACGCTCGAAACGGCCGGGCGATATAAGGACGCGATCGAAACCATTCGGCACTACGAGAACGAAGAAGTTTTGAGCCGGCTTTCGGCCGAGACGCAGATTCGCGTGATGACTCAACTCGCGATCTCGTACAACAATCTTGGGGATCATCCTAAGGCCGTAACCCTTCTAAAAGAAACACACGAAAAGGCGAAGGCGGGTGAATTTCAACGACTGATCGGCGGGATCGAGATCGGACTTGCTCGCGTTTATCGCAAGTTGAACGAATGCCCGATCGCCCGCGACCACGCTCAACAGGCTCTTCACCAACTTCGCGAAAACGGCGAGTGGCTTGGAATGGCCGAAGCGTATCGCGAAATGGCGCTGAGTTACCACCAAGAAGGCGACAGCGAGCGGTCGCTTGAGTATTTCGATCTTGGAATACAGATCATTGGTGATCGTTCAGCTCCGTTCATGCTCGGAAAACTTTATACCGATATGTCCGGTGCGTATTGGTTTCTTCGCCGCCCGAAGGAAGGCATCGAATGTCTTGAGAAATCGATCGTTTTCTTTGACCAGACCGAGCACGTTCTGAACTCGGTGATCGCCTATAACAATCTTGGACTTCATCTTCTTCATATCGGAAGTTGGCCTCGTGCCGAGGAGATGATCAAGAGATCGTTGGAGCTAGCCGAAAAGGCCAACCACGCTCACATCGCGGGAATTCTTGATAGTCTTGCCGAATTAAAGATACTTCGCGGTGAATATGCTGATGCGAGAACGCTACTTGAGCGCGCGATCAGAATGGCTCGACAGAAAAAACGCGAGTGGTACGAGGCGCAGGCAATGCGTAACATGGCCAGGTGCCTGCTTTCAGAAGAGAGATTTGAAGAAGCGGCGGACATGGCTCGCGACACTATCGAACTAAGCGGCCGTATTGGCGACAGACATTATTCGATAATGGCAGGCCTAGTTCTCGCCGAAAGTTGTTTCAGGCTCGGTCGCGAAGCTGAATGTGAAAATGCTCTTGAAGTCGTCGAACAAAATGAACCTTCGGCAGATTTTTTTGTTCTCGGCAACGTTCAGCGAATTCGCGGTTTAGTGGGGATCGAAAAAGGCGACGTCGATCTCGGCGTTCATCATTTCAACCGATGCTTAACGATCTTTGAAGCTGCCGAAGATATTTACAACACCGGCCTTGCTAATCTTTTACTCGGTGAATATCTGCCCCCATCGCTCAACGGTCGGGCAAATCGACATCTCGCAACGGCCGGCGAGATATTTAAGCAGCTACGAATCTCGAACTTGATCGAACGAGTTGAAAACGCCGCGGCAAAGCGAACGGATGATTCGCTTCCGAAACGGGTCGAAGAGCAAGGGATAAAGTACGGATCTGTCGTTTCCCAGCTTTTAATGGTTCGGCTCGCAGAAGCTACGGCCTCGCGAGAATTGTTATTCCGGGAGCTGATCGCTGTTCTGCAACAAGAGAGCCAGGCACGTAAAATGGTGATAGCCGAGAAGCGAGATGATGGGATGTTCGTTCCGTTCATTACCCACGGTTATTCGACCGGTGAAAGCGCGGAACTTGTAAGAAAGTATCAGCAGGCAGTTGAGAATGCCGATCCGAAAGCATTCGCCCGGAACAAGAGTTTAGGTATTTTTCCGTTGAAACCTGCGAATGCATCTCAAGCCGTACTAATGATCAGTCCTTCGTCGAGTGCGATGCTGAACGATGACAGCCCACTCCAACCGCTGCTTCGTGTCGTGGAATTGGGCCTTGACGTGATATCGCTCCGAGGCAAAGATAGAACAAAACCGCTTGAGCAGGATATTAATCCGTATGCGTCTAGCAGCCTGATGCCTGGATTTATTCATTCCTCGCCGGCGATGACGAACTTGGTCGAAGAGGTGTATAAGATCCGCTCGTCGGATGTGACCGTTCTCGTTACCGGCGAATCAGGTACCGGCAAAGAGCTCGTCTCAAGGGCCATCCATTCGCTTTCAAATCGAAAAGACAAAATTTTTATTCCGTTCAACTGTACTGCAGTCCCCAAAGAGCTTGCCGAAGGCCATTTGTTCGGTTATCGAAAAGGATCGTTTACCGGTGCTGTGACGGATTCGCCGGGTATGATCCGTGCCGCCGACGGCGGAACATTGTTTCTCGATGAGATCGGCGATCTTCCGCTTGATGTTCAACCAAAATTACTACGCTTTTTGCAGGAAGGCGAGGTGCAGCCGATCGGTGAAAGGAGTCCGATCAAAGTAGATGTCCGCGTTATCGCGGCGACGAATATGCCGCTTGAGGCAAAGGTCGCGGACGGTACATTCCGCGAAGACCTATATTATCGCTTAAACGTGATCCGGCTTCGCGTTCCGCCGCTACGCGAACGCCGCTCTGAAATTCCGCCGATCGTAAATTATTACATCAATCATTATTCCTCGCGGTTCAATAAACGTGAAATAACGTTCACGCCACAGACCATTGACCTTTTGATGGTCTGTGAATGGGACGGAAACGTCCGGCAATTGTGTAACGAAGTTCAGCGAATAATAGCCCGGGCGGTGGACGGTGAAATTGTTACACCAGAGCATCTGTCGCCTGAATTGAAACGCTCCGCTCGGCCCTTAACGCCTTTTGGAAATGCCGGTAGCAACACAGTGATCAAATCATTTGATCAGCCGATAATGCCATTCGCGAATATTCCTGAAGGCGGAACTTTGGAACAAGCTGTTTCAGATCTTGAGATGCAAATGATCCGGGCATCGCTTTCACGTAACAGTTGGAATATTTCACGGGTTGCCGGCGAACTTGGCCTGACACGTCGGGGCCTTTATCTGAAGCTGACCCGATACGGGATTGAAAAAGCTGCCTGATCACTCGCCAAGAAACCGGAGATCGCTGACGATACCGGGCAACACCGAGATCACTTTGTCGATATCGCTTTCTGTAGTAGTTCTTCCTAACGAGAATCGGATCGAACCCATCGCCTGCGAATAAGGAATGTCCATCGCCGCCAGCACCGGCGACGATGTTTTGTTGTCGGAATTGCACGCCGAACCGGTTGAAACACAGATCCCCATTTCATCCAGCCTATGTAAGATCATTTCGCCATTAGTATTTTCAAACGAAATATTTAATGTATTAGGTAATCGCCGCTCCGGATCCGTTGAACCGTTGACGAAAGCACGAGGGATAAGCGAACACAATTCGTTTTCTAGTCGATCCCGCAAGAGTTTAACTTCATGCATTTTTTGCACGTCTGAAGCAAGCAGTGCAGCGTGTCCCATTCCGACGATCTGATGAACAGCTTCGGTACCGGCTCGACGGCCTCGTTCTTGCCCGCCGCCGATGAGCATCGATGGAAGATTCAAACCGTCGCGGACAAACAGAGCTCCTATTCCTTTTGGCCCGTAAAATTTGTGGGCGGAGATCGAGAGCAGGTCGATCGGTGCATTTTTCAGATCGATCGATACTTTACCGGCGGCATTGACCGCATCGACGTGAACGAGCGCATCTGAATTTGTTTTAACGAGTTCTGCGATCTCACGCACCGGAAACAAGACGCCGGTCTCATTATTTGCCCACATTACCGAAACGACGGCGCTTTCGTCGCAAAGCTCGGCTTTCAATTGATCAAGATCGAGCGCACCTTCGCGATCGACGTCCAACCAAGAGACCCGGTGATCGCGATGTTCCAGCTTTTCGCAAAGTCTTCGGACCGCTTCATGCTCAACCCGCGTCGTAATGATTTGCTTCCGAGCTGGAAAACGCTCCAGCGCACTAAGAATCGCCCAATTATCCGATTCTGTTCCACTCCCCGTAAAAACGATCTCGCTTGCGCTCGACGCGCCGACTAAGGTTGCTACATTCTTTCGTGCGGTATCGATAGCTATTTTTGGATTTGCACCGAGTGCGTGAGCCGAAGATGGATTGCCGCATTCCGTGCCAAGGAATGGCATCATCGCACCGAGAACCTCGGCGACGAGCGGCGTTGTTGCGTTGTTATCTAGATATATCATTTCGATCTATCGATAATTGTTAACGGTTGGCTGATAATGTCAACCCCGTTTTCACAAACGGCAGAATGCGCATTACAATTACATCTCAAGTGTCATCAACATTGAACATAACGGAGCCCAACGGAAGGGCGTTTACGATGGAACTCTCCGCCGGTTCGGTCTATTCGATCGGCCGAGCAAAGGAGAATGATATCGTTTTGAACGATCGTCGGGTCTCGCGGAAGCATGCACGGATCGAATCTGTCGGTGCGGATTTCAAGTTGGTAGATGGTTACATCGAGGACGGAATCCTTAAGCGAAGCGTTAATCATGTTTTCGTCAACGGATCGCCGACGCTTGAACGAATTCTGGTGACCGGCGACCGAATTGTGATCGGTGAAACATCGATCGAATTTGCGGGGCCTAAAGTCGCGGCGTTTGAACCCCAGCATGTTTCAATGCCGCCCGCTCCGGCAGTAAAAATGCCTGCAATGGGCCTCGCTCCGTCGATGGTTCGCAATGCTCCGACGATCAGCGATACGCCGTCCGGACTTAATTTCGACGACAAACCGCTTGGCCAAACACAGGTTCGGATCTCGGCGAATGAGATCATCGGGCGACAATCGCACCTCTCTATCGAATCAGGGATAGCTTCGCCGGAAGAGATCAAAGACCTGAGGCGAAAGGCGAAGATCCTCGAATTGCTTTACGAGATGAGTAAGTCGCTCGGCACGGTCTTTGACCTTTCTGAAATATTCGATAAAGCTACTGACCTCATCTTTCGCGGAACCCCCGCCGATCGCGTTGTTGCATTGCTCGCAGATGAAACGATCGATGGCAGAATATTGGATTACAGCCTGGTTCCCGTTGGTGTTAAGACCCGCGATGCCAACGTCGAAGCATTAACCGAAAAGCTCACGATCAGCCGAACGATCACGCAGAAAGTAATGCGCGAGAAAGTGGCTTTGCTGTCACAAGATGCGAAGACCGACGCGCAATTTCTTGGCGCAGAATCTATCGTCGTGCAGGGCGTTCGTTCGACCATCTGTGCGCCGCTGATAACTGAAGCTAACGTCCACGGCGTTCTTTACGCCGACCGGCTCGATCCGTTCGCCGCGTTCACGCCCGATCACCTGGAGCTTATCAGCGCGGTTGCCGCTCAAACGGCTGTTACGGTCGAAACCGTGAAAGCACATAAGCGGCTCGCACGCGAAGAGGTCGCCCGGGCAAATTACAGCCGATTCATGCCCGAATACGTTGTAAAACAGCTTCTTGATAATCCCGGCTCGTTCCGTCTCGGCGGTGTAAATCAAACGATCACGGTGCTTTTCGCAGACATTCGCGGCTTCACGGCGTTTTCTGAAAAAGAGAATCCCGAAAAGGTCGTTACGCTTCTAAACCGTTATTTTTCGCTAATGACCGAGATCATTTTTGAGCATGGCGGAACTCTCGATAAATTTATCGGCGATGGTCTGATGGCTCTTTTCGGTGCTCCGAGCGCATCGCCCGAGGACGCGTTGAATGCAGTCAAAGCGGCGGTGACTATGCAGAAGCGACTTGGGCCGCTCAATGACGAACTTCGCTCCGAAGGCTTCGGGCCGATCTCGATGGGCATAGGCCTTCACACCGGCGAAGCGACGATCGGATACATCGGTTCTGACAAACGGTCTGAATACACCGCTATCGGCGACACTGTAAATCTTGCCTCGCGGCTCGAATCGAACGCCGGCGGCGGTCAGATCCTGATGAGCGAAGCAACCGCTTCGGCCAGCGGAAACCGCATTCCCGTAACCGCACGCGAACCTTTGACGGTGCGGAACCGAACCCAACCTGTCAATGTTTTCGAGGTCCGCTGGGGCTGAGAAACTATGTTCCTTCCGTGACGATTTTTCTTGGCAGACGAATGCCTTTAAGCATATAATTTGAAATCAGCCGATAACCAAGCCGATAACCAATATGTTGAAGATCTCTTCGCTCAAAAAGCTTGTTACCGATTCGATGGCTATCGATCTCGGCACGGCGAACACGATAATTGCGGTCAAAGATCGCGGCATCGTGCTCGATGAGCCGTCGCTGGTCGCGATCAATGAGCTGACCGAAGAGATCGTCGCCTTTGGCCAGGAAGCTGCAGACATGGCTGGCCGCGAAGGCCGCGACGTGGTTGTAAAGGCGCCGCTGATCGGCGGCGTTGTTGCTGACTTTGAACGGACGAAAAAGATGCTTGCGCATTTTGTCAAAAAATCGCGTTCGGGCGGTTCAAACATCGCAATTCAGGCAGTGATGAGCCTAGTCTCCGATGTTACTCACGTTGAGCAGCGTGCTCTTCTTAACGCTTCTGAAGATGCCGGGATCGGTAAGATATTCATGATGGAAGAAGGGCTTGCGGCGGCGTTTGGTGCCGGGGTTCTTCCTACTGATAAACGGGCATCGGCAATTGTTGATATCGGTGCCGGAACGACAAACGTCGCGATAATCGCCAAAGGTTCGGTCGTTCATTCGACCTCCGAGCGACACGGCAGCAACGACATTAACGAAGTTATCGCCACGCATCTTAGGCGGCATCGCGGGCTTCAGGTCGGCGACGAAACGACGGAGTTTTTGAAGACCTCGTTTGCGTCGGCATTTCTTCCCGACGACATTTCAAGAACCATTGAAGTGCGCGGACGTGACGTTCAAACCGGCAGCCCTGCAGCGGTTGAACTAACGACCGGCGAGCTGTATCCGATAATCGAAGACATCGTTCGCCGCATCGCCCAGATCGTAAAAGATACTCTGACCGAACTGCGGCCCGAGGTCGCAGCCGATATCTACGACCGAGGCGTGATCTTGACCGGCGGTGGTTCCCAACTCGACGGCATCGATCAATACATGCGTTCGTACATCAATCTTCCGATCACTGTAGCCGATGATCCTCGTTGTGCGACCGTAAACGGGCTTGTAAAAATGTTCGACGACCCAAAACTGCTCGAACGTGT
>JBGTKQ010000106.1:0-4026 GCA_041744555.1 Pyrinomonadaceae bacterium | reverse complement strand
TGAAACGGGCGGCACCGTGTGCGAACCTTCGGACGTGCCGAAATCGAGATATTTGATCAGCTTCGCGGTAACGTCGAGCCCGATGTTCGCCTGAGCTTCCTCGGTCGAACCGCCGATATGCGGCGTTAGGATAACGTTTGGTAGATTTTGCAAAACGCTCTCAAACGGATCGCCATTCTTTTCAGGCTCGTCCGGAAACACATCGACCGCGGCACCGGCGATCTTGCCTGACTTTATCGCTTTGCTTAGAGCTGCTAGGTCGACGACATCGCCGCGACTATGGTTGATCAGAATACTTCCCTTCCGCATCGACTTGATGGTGTCAGCATTGATCAGATTCCGTGTTGTCGAATCGGACGGAACGTGAAGCGTTACGATGTTTGACTGCTTCAGAACATCTTTCAGATCACGGATCTGCTTGGCATTTCCGTGTGGCAATTTGGTCGCAACGTCATGATAAATGACATGCATTCCCATCGCCTCGGCCATGTTCGAGACCTGCGAGCCGATGTTACCGTAACCGATAATGCCGAGCGTTTTGCCGCGAAGTTCAAAGCTGCCGGTTGCGTCTTTCAACCATTCGCCGCGATGAGCCGCCGCGTTCTTGTCCGCGATCTTGCGGATCAGCATCACGCAAAGGCCGATTATCAGTTCGGCAACCGAACGCGTATTCGAATACGGTGCGTTAAAAACTGCAACGCCCTTTTCGGTTGCGGCCTTGATATCGACCTGATTAACGCCGATACAAAACGCGCCAACTGCGACGAGCTTATCCGCAGCCTCGATAACATTCTTCGTGATCCGTGTTTTCGATCTGATGCCGATCAAATGAACGCCTTTAACCGCCTTGATCAATTGCTCTTCGCTCAAAGCTCCGCCAACCCGTTCGATAGACGTATATTCCGCCGCCTCCAACTCCCGAACCGCTGCGTCCGAAATGTTTTCAAGCAGAAGAATTTTGATCCTTTCGCGGGGATAAGATGTTTGGACAGCTTTCATAATTAGAAAAAGTGGCCAAGCGTCAGGTGCTAGCTGACAACCGGCCACTAAAAACTGACCACTTCAGATCACATATGAATCGTCATATCATGAACGCCTTCGGCGGCTTCCATTATGGATTCCGAGACGGTCGGATGAGCGTGGATAACTCGGCCGAGTTCGTCTGCCGTTGTCTCAAGTGCCATCGCGACTACGGCTTCGGCGAGCAGTTCCGTTGCGTGCGGGCCGATGATGTGGACGCCGAGGACCTCGTCGTATTTCTTCTCAGCAACGATCTTCACAAAACCGTCGGTTTCACCGAGAATGCGCGCCTTACCCGAGGCCGAGAACGGAAACTTACCAACCTTTACGTCGTAACCCTGATCTTTTGCTTTCGCTTCGGTCAGTCCGACGCTCGCGACTTCCGGATCGCAATAAGTACAGTTCGGAACGAGATTCTGTTTGATCGGCTCGACCTTTTTCCCTGCGATCTTTTCAACGACGAGAATTCCTTCTTTCGACGCAAGATGAGCAAGCCATGCGGTGTCGATGACATCGCCGATCGCGAAAACTCCCGGTTCATCGGTTTCACAATATTCGTTGACCTTGATCGTCCCTCTCGGATTCACGACGACCTTTGTTTTGTCGAGCCCCAGGCTTTCTAAGTTAGGCATTCGGCCGACCGCGACGAGCAGCATTTCTGCTTCGAACGAAACATCTTCGCCTTTCGCGTTCTTGCCTGAAACCTTTACGCCTTTTTTGTCTTTCGTCAGTTTGTCGAGCTTAATGCCGGTCTCGCATTTAATGCCCTGCTTCTTGAAAGCTCGAGCGAGTTCTTTAGAAACATCAACATCTTCGATCGGTACGATCCGGTCCATTAATTCAACAACCGTCGTGTCACAGCCAAAGCGGTGATAGACACTCGCGAATTCAACTCCTACCGCACCCGAACCCATTACGACCATCGACTTTGGCACGCGGTCAAGTTCGAGGATCTGATCGGAGTTAACAACCTGTTTTCCGTCAACTTCGAAACCGGGAATTGGCCGAACGACCGAACCCGTCGCGATAATAATGTTTTTGGTGTCGATCGTCTCTTTCTTACCATCGGCCAATGCGACTTCGAGCTTGCCTTTTCCCGCGATCTTGCCGCGGCCATTGAAAACCGTGACCTTGTTCTTTTTCATCAAATAGGTCACGCCTGCCGCGTTCTTATCGACGATGCCCGATTTATAGTTCTGTACACCGGCCCAATCGAATTCGAGGCCCGTGACTTTCAAGCCAAATTTTTCAAATTCGCCGGCTTTTTGATAAAGGTGCGCAGCGTTGAGCAACGCTTTGGTCGGGATACACCCACGCAGGCCGCACGTTCCACCGAGCTTCGCGTCTTTTTCCTTTTCAATGATCGCGACCTTTAACCCAAGCTGAGCGCCACGAACCGCTGCCACGTAGCCGCCGGGACCTGCACCAATAATTGTTACGTCAAATTGTTCTGCCAATGCTTCATGCCTCGTTTCTTATGGTATTTTGTTAATAGTTATTATAACGACTGAATTGCGAACAAACAAAAATGCCTACGACTGCTCAAGGCCTTGACGAATGTTTGTACATTATCGCAATAGAACGATATCCGCGACCAATAAAGAAATGTTGTGGTCAAGGTGGACTTAATTTAGTGAGTGAAGAACCTCAGCAACTGGATCCGCGAGAAAGGACAAAACAGCTTCAAACGGATTTCGCTTTACGCGGAGACGTGCTTGGTTGGTTTGACGCACTCTATTCTGAAGCAGCGGGGGACAACGAAAAGATCCCGTGGGCAGACCTTGAACCGAACCGTTATCTTCGTGCTTGGGCCGAGCGAACCAAGCTGCGTGGAAACGGGCGGACAGCCTTAGTTGTAGGATGCGGGCTCGGCGATGATGCTCGCTATTTGTATGATCTTGGATACAAGGTAACAGGATTTGATATCTCTAGAACAGCGATCGAATGGGCGAAAAGACTTCATGCCGATACTGACATTCAATTCGAACAAGCGGATCTTTTTGAACCGTTTCGCGGGTGGCTTGAAGCCTTTGATTTTGTTCTTGAGATCTATACCATTCAACCGCTTCCACTTGAGCTACGCGATAAGACAATAGACGCGATCGCCTCATTTGTTGCTTCAAGGGGCGAGTTGCTCGTCGTAACACGCGGCCGTGAGGATGACGAAGAGACCGACGAAGTGCCTTGGCCGATGTCGCGAAAAGAACTTGCGGGATTTGAAACGTTTGGCCTACGGCAGGGTTCGTTTGAGATAATGCCGGGCGATGAAGAAACACCGATCGATCGGTTCGTTGTCCATTATTTGAAGGCTAGCTAATGTTCATCGGAGTATGACAAAGATATTCTCAATTATCACCATTGCGATCGCTATCGTTGGATGCGAAGGCCCGCCGCGGCAAACGGGTTCGATTCCGTCAAAACCGACAGTGGCTGAGATCTCGCCGGCGTCAGCAGAGCCGCGTGTATCCGAAGCTTATACGCAGTTTATCGATGTAAGAACACCGGAAGAATTTGCTGCCGGCCACGCCCCACGAGCACGGAATATACCGCTTGATAAGCTGGCTAACAGCCTTGATCTCTTGCGGAAGAATGAACCTGTTTATGTGATCTGCGAGACCGGACGGCGGTCAAAGGAAGCATCAGACATACTTATTCAGAACGGATTCTTTCAAGTATTTAATGTTAGCGGCGGAACTACCGCTTGGCGCGATCGCGGCTTGCCGATACAGACTCCGACTCCACCCAAAACTGATCTACAATAGTTGCGAAAGTAGAAACAACTGAATTAGCAATGGAAAACAGAATAGAAACAGATTCGATGGGCGAGATCGAGGTCGCGTCCAATGTTTATTGGGGGGCACAGACTCAGCGTTCGTTGAAGCACTTTAACATCGGAAATGATGTAATGCCGCGTGAGATAATTAGAGCGCTTGGAATATTGAAGAAAGCTGCGGCGATCGTTAATTGCGACCTCGGAAAATTGTCGGCGGAGAAACGTGATCTGAT
>JBGTKQ010000105.1:0-19339 GCA_041744555.1 Pyrinomonadaceae bacterium | reverse complement strand
GTTAGGTGGGCCTGCGTGTAGAGCGTTCCGATCGATGTTCCGTTTGGAAACAGGACCGGCGATTTCATGCCGCGGCCGGGCTGATAAGGCGTTGCTGTATCCCAAATATATTTGATACGCGATGTCGGGCGGCCCTGCGTGTCATACTTTATGAAATCCGGATGGCGAAAATCGATGCCTGTATCAACTATCGCGATCGTCACGCCTTTGCCTGTCAAATTCATATGTCCGTTGCGGACGATCTGCTCCGGCACGCCTTGCTTTCCGCCCGGAACGATTGCGGCATCAGGTGGTGGCGGCACCGATATGCGACCGTCAAACTCCACTCGTAAAACATTTGGATTTGCTTCGAGCGCGTCCCATGGATCTTCGCTATCAAGAAAAATGTCGGCGAACTTATCGAAAGCGGTCAACACATGCGCTCCGGCCAAGTTCGATTTGCGTAGATCTGTGAAAAGAGCTCGTCGAGCGACGACGGATTTGAACTCGACATTCAGGATCAAATAATCGTTCCCATCCTCAGTATTTGCCGTTTGCGGAGCGTCGCTCGAAGCGCTCTGATCGCTTGCCAACGCCCTTAGCGCGTCAAATGACTCGATCGACATTTTTGAACGCTTGTCCGTCACCTTAGTGGCTAATTGCATCCTCTCGTTCGAGAGCGTAAAATCTGGGGCCAAGCTTTGGTCTTGTGCGGTCACATGGCTCGGCAAGCTTGAGAAAAGCACGCCTACGATCAGTAAATAGCTGGTCAGCATCATCCCCATTCCCGCGCTTTTTTGCCGTGCCTTAGTTAGGTCTTTCGTTTCGTTTATCCGTTTCATTTTTGTCGATCTCCTTTGTTAGGTTCTTTATTTCGATATGAATTCTTTTATTCTTTTTCAATTGATCTGAATAGTTCAAGACCCATCTGCGTGATCCGCCCCATGGCTTCAGCCGTTAACACGCCTTCGCTAACAATGTTCGTCATCATTCTAAGCGAGGCTTTAAGTTCAGTTTGCACATCTGTCGGAGCGATCCTTAGTAGATCATTGATCGTCGCCATGTCTTTACGAAGCGATCCTTCGTCGTCGTAATAGGAACTATAGACCAAACTTGCCGTAGCAGCACCGAGCCGAGCGTGCCAACCGTCGTCTTTTCGCTGTCGTGACGAATACTTTTCAAACACTTCGTCGATCTGCATCGCCGTGTCTAATCCATTTTTCTCCGAACGCAAAACACCTTTAAGGATAATGCTCAGCTCTTTTGCCTCAGGCTCATTGCCGAGCGATTCGATCAAGTACATCAGTTCGACGGCGGCGGCATTCATCGCGGCACGGTCTCGATCCTTAAACACCATGCCCATTTTTGTCACCGTAAATTCTTTGCCGAGCAGCAAGTTCATTTTCGATGTAGCCGAAAGCCGGCTGGAATTTAATGAACTTTCGTATGCCCTATCGACTCCGGCAACCGACTTTTGAATTTGTTCGTCGAACGCGGGCGCCTCGATACTTGATCCCGCGAGCACTGCAACAATTGCCACCAATCCTTTTGTTTTTTTGTTCTTTAACGATCGATTCATTTGCTCAATTTCTCCATGTTGAATAATTGCCGCTCACGTCGGCTTCATCAACAAGTGTTAAAAATCGGAAAAAAGGTTTCACGTGCCGCAAAAAAAATTTTGTCTAGTTCGCCGCCTTTAGCACGTAAGAAGCGATCTCGCGTCCAGAAGAATCGTGAACCGAAATCCTGTTTTCGCCGGTTTGCAATTTGGAATCATCAATCCGCACATTGACCGCAAATTTGCCATTCGATCCCTTTGTCGGCTTTCGCCCGGATTCTATGACCAATTCATTAAGGTTGATCGTTATCGTTTCGTCGGCTGCGGTGTCAGGTATTGGCAAAACAACGGATGTCCATTTCGGCTTATCTGCCGACGTCTGCCTCAGATCATTGATCTCGCGGACTCGACGTTGTGGATCGAATGTGACCGCTCGAACACCTTCCGGGCCAGACCTAGCAGTATTCGTCGCTGGTTCTCGTAGTTTAGCCCGAAGGGCCGCGACTTCTTTTGCAAAGCGTTCGTTCATTTCGCGTTCACGTTCAAGCTCGATCGTTAACTCGCCGGCGATCTCGTCGGTTGAACCACCGGAAACAACTAGCCGTGTGTTCGAAGCTTGTCTTAATTGTTGATTCAAGCCAGCGATCTCGGCTGCATTTCGCCGGTTATCTAAAACGAGAAAGGCGACAGCGGCGACCAGAAGAAGGAGCAAGGACCCAACCGCGGACGCCATTATCGGACTCATGCGAAATGAAAATAGCTTTGCGAATGATCCGATCGTTTCCGGTTCGACCGCAACCGTGGGCTGCATCGATTCGATGTGCTCTGCCAACGCACGAGCATTCGCGACCTTATCTCTACGTTCGGAAAACTCAGCCAGCGAACGCTCAAAGCGCACCTTTAAACCTCTTTCCAGCCGATCGGATGCGTAACTATCAACAAGGTCGTTTTCGGTTTCCAGAACCTGATAGAAAAGCTCTTCGTTATCGGCCATTTCGTTCTCGAACGCCTCCTGAGCCGCGTCCTCCAATTCACCAAAGAGGTATTGCGTTATTTCTTCATGACCAAATTGGTTCATCTTGCAGGTTCCTCCCTGTGATTAGTGTCGGTGGATGCAGGTTTGGTTACACGGCTGACGCATTCATTGATGCAAAGCTCAAGCTTTGCCCGCAACCTGCATGCCTTGACCTTCAATGCTGTCGGCGTAAGCCCAAGCTCTTCAGCAAGTTGGCGTCTGACCTCTTTAATCGTTCCCTCACTCGAGTTGTCGTAGTAGCCGACGATCAGGCGTTGATCCGTTTCGTTCTGAGTTATTTCGACAAGGCATTTACGCAAACATTGAATTCGTATATCAGGCCCGTCAATGGCTTCCGTATCCATATGGACCGGAACTTCCGGAAACTGCTCTACACCAAGTTCCCGCCTTTTCCGAGTATGTTCAAGCAACACAAACCTTGAAACAGACACAGCGTACGCTTTCACATTTTCTATCTGTTCGCCTTGTCCGATCTTGCAAGCGACGCGTTCCAGCACTTCATCAGCCAGCGCGTCCGCGTCCGCTTCGAGACAGCCCTTCCACCTCATTATTTGGGTAAGACGGAAACGCTGTTCTTCGTATGCCAAAGCAGACTTTTCTTCGTTTGCGTCAATCGCGCGCAAAAGTAGTGAAAAAGCTGTCGGCTCTCTGCTATCCATTTTGATGAAAAGGTCGGTTAGGTCAGGCAATCTTTAACCAGTTCCCAAAATCTTGTCTGTGTTGGTCGCTGGAACACTCAATAGGCTTCCTAATTGTATGCGCTTTATGGTGGAAGTCAACGAAGTCCCGTTTGCGGTTTGTTTCGTGATAGGTTCGCGCTTACAGTATTGGCGTAGTGCGTATATGTTTGCGGCAGGGTTTAGCCATCATGCCCGAGATCAACGTTATGAACCCACAATACGCGAAACCATATCCGGGAAAGCTGCAGGCGATCTCGATCCTTCATACCGTCTTTGGCGGCCTTGAGATAATAATCGGATTGCTTTGGGCGTTCTATGTACTGTTCATTGGTGTGTTAACGGTCGGCATCGGGCTTATTCTTTTTCCGATACCTTTGATATTTCTTGTGGCAGGCGTTATCTCGTTGATCGCCGGGATCAAAGGTTTGCAGCAAAAGGCCTCGTTCAAACTTTCAATGACCGCCTCGATATTGGAAATGGTGCTCATTCTCGGTTGCGATTTTGCAAGTTTCGGGGCCGGACTTGCTTGTGTAATTTTACTGACTCAGCCGGAAGTAAAAGCCTATTATGGCCGTTGAATGATGAACAGATATTCCCGCACCCTATTATCGATCGTGATCTTTTCGGGTACAGTCGTGCTGTTGTCCGGTTGTTGGAAGTCGGCAAGTCCCGAGCGTCCGCCGATCGCTCCAGCGACGCCTTATGCTTCTCCGGTTACGGCTTCGCCGACACCCCGACAAACGAATTCAAATATGGCCAATACCGCCACTACTGACGATAAACCGATGGCTTCCGGAGGTTTCTTTGAGAATGTTCCTGCCAATTTCGAACGCCCTTCGGATGATGTTGGCAATAGGCTCCTAAAAGAATACGGCGCGATCTTTATCGCTCGCGGCGGTGCAACTCCACCAGCTACCGTTATCTTTCGCGATGAATCGGATGTCTCTGCTTTTCAAGGTTCGCTCTCAAAAGCAAGCGGGAACATCGGCGGTGTTTCGATCGAGCTTCAGTCACCGGCGATGGTAGCTCTCAAAAAGGCCGAGTTAGACGCGAAGAGTTTAGGGAAGTCAATAACGCCAAGGGGCGCCGATGCTGCCCGCAGAAATTACACGGGGACGGTTGAACTCTGGAAAAGCCGGGTTGATCCCGGACTAGCTCATTGGACAGGCAAAGGCCGGATAACTTCGGCAGACGCAGCTCGGATCAAAGCACTTTCAGCCTTCGGCCAAGTTCCGGAAATTTTTAAGCTCGAGGCGCAAGGGATATTCTTCGCCAAGGATCTTTCAAAGTCGATCATTTATTCGGTCGCACCGCCTGGCACGTCACAGCATCTTTCTATGCTCGCTTTGGACATAACGGAACACACCGATCCAACGGTAAGGTCAGTTCTAGCAAAACAGGGCTGGTATCAAACTGTAGTGTCTGATCTTCCGCATTTCACTTTTCTAGGTGTGTCCGAATCTGAGTTGTCGGGTTTGGGATTAAAGAAGGTAAGCGACGGCGGTCGTGATTATTGGCTTCCGTCGCTCTGACCCGCAGTAAGCAATGGGTTGTACATCATGATCGCGTGATTTTCGGCGATCAGTTGCTCTGACACGCCGCCGGTTTCCTTGTCGGTTCGGCGTTGCCAAATGCGGTTGTGGCGCGTGTAGCCGCCCCACCATTGTTGCTTTATAATGTGATCGGTCTCAAAGACGGAAAAGTCCTCTGTCGCTGGCCGATTACCACGCACCTCGCCATTCAAATACTCTTCATCAAGCCAAAGCTTTAGTTGAAAAGCTAAATTTGTCTCGTTCGTAATTTGCAGATCGATGTAGTTGAACGATAATGTCGCACCGCAGGCGAAGGGTATCGTTCGATTTATGTCCGGAAAGACATCGAAGCCATGTCGCCAACGCTCAGTAACGGTCAGAGGCGAATGCAACGCCATCCAATAGAGCAAATTCCCAAGCTGGCAAAGCCCTCCGCCGATGCCCTTGTCGATCTTTCCGTTGTTCAAGACCAGACCTTCCAAAAATCCTCGCCTCGCTGTCGGTCGTCCGACTAAATACCAGATCGAAAACGTCTCGCCCGGCTTGATCACAACGCCATCCATTCGCTCGATCGCGAGCCGCAGGTTTGTCACTTTGTTGTGCTGCAGATACATATCTACATCTTTCAGCGGACGAAGCAGAAAAGACCGGTGCGCGGTGAGCGGATGTTCAAGCGTTTCGGTTGAAAACGTACGCGCGATTCGGCGACGTTCACCGGCCCATTTCAGTCGGCGACGCAACACGTAATACTCACGCCCTGCCCATTTTCTCAATCGGCTTCGCTCGATCGGTCTTTCAACACTCTTCTCCATCATAGGGTCTTCTTCGTCACGCTACCTTGCTTAGTTCCATCGGCTAACAGACGGACGCCGATCACAAATAGAAAAATGCATATCGCGGGCGAAAGCAGTTCGATCGGCCGTTCCCGCAATAACGTTAATTCGCTCGCTGCCGATAGCAAATTCCCAAGGCTCGGTTCAGGTTCTTGCAAGCCGACACCAAGAAACGAAAGGGCTGTTTCCGCGATCAAGAATGCCGGCACGATCAACGTCGCCTGTGTGATCAACGGGCGCGAGATGTTTGGAAGAATGTGGCGAAGCAATATCCGCGGTCCGGAAACGCCCGTTGCCTTCGCCGCTAAAACATATTCGCGGTCTTTGGCCGATAGCACAAGGCCGCGGGTCAAGCGTGCCATTTCCGCCCAACCCGCCAAGGCGAAGATAGAAACCATCAAAATTCCGGCCGACAGCGGCGGAAGTTCAAGCGGAAAAGCGGCACGTGCGGCAAGGATCAGTATCAGCGTCGGCAGAGACAGCATCGCGTCGGTAACGCCCATGATCAGAGTATCCACGGACCGCGATGCGTAACCGCTCACAATGCCGACGAAGATCCCGATCAGACACGCAAGCAAAGCTCCAAGCGGGCTAACCAGCAGTGAAAACTGGATCGCTTTCACCAACCGAGAGAAGATGTCGCGGCCGAGCGCGTCGGTGCCAAGCAGCCTTATCCGCGGTGCACTTTCCGACCGATCGATAACCCCGAACAAATGAACATCTGTCTCAAAAAAACTCAATAGTTTCGATCTTTCACCACTTACAAAAAGTCCAAGCGGAAATTCTTGCGCCTCGATCTCGCGATAGGTCATTCGAAGAGGATCAGAAATTTCTCTTGCATAAATGAATGGACGAAGCCTTAGCGACCCGTCACTGCCGACAAACCTTACGCTCGATCGCGGCGACGATGGTTCGTTTCTGGATTGAAGCTTGTAATCGTAAGGAGCAAGTATGTTCGCAAATACAGCAACGACCAGAAAAAGAAACACGATCGCGGCCCCAGCCATCGTCCGTTTATTCTTTGAAAAGGATCGAAGCCCGATTTTCATCTTCTCTACCGATTATTACTAGCATCGAGCCGCCTATCGTTTGCGATCTGCAAGATCTCGGCAACAAGGTTGCCAAGCCAAACTGCAAGGCTCGAGAACAGAACTATCCCCATAACAAGCGGCACATCCCGCCCGCGGACGGCCGAAACCATTAATGAACCGATGCCCGGCCAGCCGAGTATTGTTTCTACTATCACCGATCCGCCAAGTAGCGCTCCGATCGAAAGCCCGAATAGCGTGATCAGCGGAACGAGTGCCGCCCGGGAAGCATGTCGGCGAATAACGGTCCATTCACCGAGCCCTTTTGCTCGTGCAAGTTGAACGAAGTCTTCGCTCATAGCGCCCGTTAATTGTTCGTGGAACTGACCGAGAAATATTCCCGCAAGCGGCAGTCCAAGAGCGATCGCGGTTAGTAAGAACATCTGCGGTGAACCGGCACTGATCCGTGCGGTGGTGCCGGCGAGCAGGGCGGTAAGCATCAATACGAGCAACGCCAGCAAGATCCTCGGTACCGAAACAAAGACCAGAACTAGCGCGTCGATCCCGTTTTGAACCGCTCGCGAACGAATTCGTACCGACAAGAAACTCAAGAAGACCGCGATGAATAGAGCAAACAAAATAGCGGCGGCGGCTAAGTAAAATGTGTTCACGAATCGACCGGCGATCAACCCCGAGACAGGTACGCGAAATGTAATTGACCTTCCAAGATCGCCAGTCGCGGCGGCGCTGAGCCAGTTGAAAAAACGAATCGGTATAGGGCGATCAAGGCCGTAAACACGCCTTAATTCTTCGATCGTCTCTTCAGAAACCTGCGGATTTTCGCGCAATGCCGAAAATGCATCTCCGCCCGCCGCCGACAGCAATGCGAATGTTACCGCCGAAACGACCAGCACCATTAGAATGCCCTGAACTGATTTTCTGAGTATTTGTCTTAGCACGTGCGGAATTAGGTTTCGACGGGTGAAACTGGCGATATTCTGGAACATCGACAATTGATTTGCAATCGAAAAGCACTTAAACTTCGGCTCAAGTGAAGTTGCTCGCGTTCTATTCCATTCCTTGAGGGCAAAAAATGTTTAGAAATCACAGGCTTATTTTTACGGCGATTCTCGCTGCTATATTTTCCTTTTCGTGCACGCCGTCGGCTACCGGCCCGGCAACTAACCGGGCGACGGAATCACGCCAACGTGTGAACGGTAAGCGAGGTGGTAAGCTCGTTCATCGAATTAGCTCGCCGCTAAAAACGTTTAACTATTTGATGGCCGACGACGAACCTTCGGTGATCACAACAATTTATCTGTTAGGCAGCAGGCTCGCTGCGTTTGATCATTCAACCCAGAAATTTGCACCCGCGTTAGCCGAATCATGGACGACGGAGGCCGACGGAGTAACGGTAAACATCAAGCTCCGAGAAGGGCTCAAATTCTCAGATGGACAACCACTTACCGCAGACGATGTGATCTTTACGCTCGAGGCGGTTTACGACAAACGCACCGCGTCGCCCGCATTTCGCGACGCACTTTTGGTGAACGACAAAGAGATAAAGACGAATAAGATCAATGCGACCGAACTGCAATTCATCTTCCCGGAAAAGGTCGCGGGGCTTGAGAATTATTTCGACAATCTTGTCGTCCTTCCGAAGCATATTTTGGCCAAAGACGGTGAAGCCGGAAAACTTGGCGAGGCATATAAGATCGATGCCGATCCGGCGAGCATTGTTACCAGCGGACCTTTTGCGGTGGAAAGCTCATCGCCCGGTGAACGTGTGGTACTAAAGCGAAATCCGCATTATTGGCGAAACGATGTCGCCGGAACGCAGCTTCCGTATCTCGACCAGATCGTTTTGGAGATCGTGCCCGATGCAAATAATGCATTTACACGGCTCGGTCAGCAGGAGATCGATATCGTCGATCGAATTCGCGGAACTGATTATGCCTCGATAAAGGATTCGACTGGTCCTGTTCGTGCTATTGATCTCGGTCCGGGACTTGCGAATGACCACATTTGGTTCAATCTTAACCAACTGAAGGCCTCCGGCGAGCGGCTAGACGATAAGCCGAAATACTCATGGTTTACCGACAAGCGTTTTCGTAATGCAGTTTCCCATGCGGTAGATAGGGACACGATCGTTAAGACAGCCCTTCAGGGACTTGCCACCCCGAACTACGGTTTCGTGCCTGCAGGAAACAAAGCTTGGCTCGATCCGGCCTTGCCAAAGGTCGCATACGATCTGGAAAAGTCAAAGGCGTTACTCGCCGAAGCGGGTTTTGTCCGGAGTGTCACCGACGATACTCCAATGCTAAATGACGCCAAAGGAAATCCGGTCGAATTTACGCTTGTCGTCCAAGCGGAAAATGAGCCACGAAAACTAGCTGCCGCTGTGCTTCAGCAAGATCTGGCGAAGCTTGGGATAAAAATGCAGATCGCTCCGGTCGATACGGCTACGATCACTACAATGTGGTCGCAATCTTTTGATTACGATGCGATCTCGCTTGGGCTCGCCGTCAGCGGTATCGAGCCGTCAGGCTTTGCTACGTTTTTGCTTAGCAGCGCGGCGACCCATCAGTGGCATCCCAAACAACCGAAACCTGCAACCGAATGGGAAGCGAAGATCGACATGCTGTTCAGCGAACAATCGGCGGAACTTGACGTTGAAAAGCGAAAGCAACTTGTTTACGAAATCCAAAGGGTCTTTGCTGATGAATCACCAGTGATCCCGATCGTCTCGCGCCACATTGTTTCTGCCATAAACACCCGTATCGGCAATCATTCTCCAAGCACCATACTGCCTTATTCGATGTGGAACTGTGAGGAATTATTTATCCGGTAATGGAAACGATTAGAGCGTCGGGATTGTGAGGTCCCGACGCTCTTTCTCCCCGGTTTGCAACTGGAAAGCCCGAAAGTGTCTAATTTTGAAAAAGTGCCGAGCCGCTGGTGGAAGACAGAAGCTCGGCAATGAGGAAACCGGCAGAGTGGAAGTCCGGTTGGGCATTTTTAACTGAGTCACTCGTCTTGAGGGGTGAGTTTCTTTCAATTTTTTCGATATTCCCAGCGTTTTATGGGCGTCTCTGAACACAACGTGCCCAGAGCTCACCGGAAACACTTTCGACTATCTTCGTCGTAACTAACTCAACCAACGAATGCCCTTCTAATCCTCTAGTTGTCAATGACGCTAGGTTACTTGGCCAGACTTGAGAAAAACTTGAGGCGGCTTAAATAGGCGTGTTTACTTAAATCTAGGATAATCTTTGATTCAGCTTTCTAGATCAAAAAAAAGACTTAGGGCCATTGAGATAAACTCTTTGGCCCCGAGCCTTTTCTTGTTCCCTGCCCCCGCGGAGAACAAGTTCTTGGCCGCCAGTCGCGAACTACCGGCGAATCGGTCAAACGAACGATTGTTCGTTAAAATTCCAGATTATTTGATCTTGATGATCTTGGGATCCAGCATGACCCAATCGATCAGTAGAATACAATTGTGGGTTTGAGGAATTCTTGAGGCAAACTTGAATTGAATCGATGTGTCTAGCCGCAATTTACAGAGTTACGCCATCGTCTCTTTGAAAACGCGTCGAGTTTCGGCAGATGGTTCGATTCCAAGCTCCTTGCTAAGAGTTTCGGCCATGTGTTCAAAGTACTTCTTAGCTGCGGCCGGCTTTCCCTGAGCGCTAAGCGAGCGAAGTACAAGCCGGTGAATATCTTCGCGAAACGGGTCGGCGATCAAGATCTGGTCACAGAGCCGCTTCACCGCAGCCCAACGTTTCTCCGAAAATGCCAATTTCGCTAAGGCACTTATTACGCGAACATGCTGTTCCTGATAATAGTTTCTACGCTCGACGGCCCAATCCTCGTACGAACCTTCGAGGAAATCGCCTTTGTAGATCTCTGACGCTCGTTCAAGCGATTCACGAAGTAGTTCTGTATCTTTTTCACGCTTGGCTTTTTCGGCGGCGGCGATATGCGCTTCAAAGTCTTCAGTATCGATCGAATAGGTCAATTCGGGATTCAATTGGTACGCTCCGTCGCGGAAGACAATGAAATTTTGCTTGAACGACTGGCGGCTGTTAAGTGCCTTGCGCATATGCGAGATGGTCGGGTGAAAATTCTTTTCAACCGTAGCTGGATCGTCAGCCGCCCAAAAAATGTCGATCAGAATATCCTTTGCAACTCGTAAATTCTTACTCGTCGAAATGAAACAGAAAATGTCGCGTGCGCGCCTTGTCGTCCATGCATCCGGAGCAAACGGTTTGTCGGATTCCCGAAATATATTGACCTGACCCAACACGTTGATCGTAAGATCGGAAAAAGTCGAAGCGATCTGGGTGACACCTGGTTTTGTCGTTGCACCATCCGACGTCGTGAGAGGTTGATGAACTTCGGCCGCCCCTGAAACTACCGTGCGAAGATCGATCGGCAGACGTTCGAAGATCTCCGGATGGCCAAAAATAGCCGGATTTCGCTGAATCTCTGTTCGGAGCCAAAATTCATAATCGAACCTCGCTGAAAGATCGAGAACACGGAGCGTTGCGTCGACCATTCGTTTATTGTTCCCGACCACGGAATGGGTCTCCGCTAGAAGCATGGATGCTAATGTTTCATCATAATGATTCCCGTGTTGCCGGAAATATTGACAAAGTTCGTCGATTCTTTCGACCAGCCCATCGGTCTTCCGATCATCAAGGTCCAATCGGGAAATGCATAATTGAGCCGTTCTGAGCCCCAACTCATTGCCGAGGGTCTTTCTCGCTTCGATCAAGTGTTCGAGCGTGGCACGGGCACGTGCTACATCGCCAAGCAGCCTGTAGTTCTTTGAACGTTCTTCGATAAATTCACGTGTACCAAGCTCGATTCGAGCATCGTCGTAAGCCGCGGCTGCTCGTCCGTAATATTCATCGGCCCGAACAAATTCGCCTTTCTCTCTATAAAAATTTGCATATGCCTCAAAGATCTCCCCACGCAGAGCGCGAAGGTTATAAAGCTGACAAAGTTCGAGAGCTTTATTTAAATGTAAATCGGTGCTTTCAAACTCGCCTCGGTAAAGGTGTAGGCGGGCAACGTTCAAATGTCCGATCGCTTCTTGGGGCAATTGCTTTTCGGGCTTTCCATTACCAAATATCTTTCTGAACCAGCGGAGAGCTTCGGCAAAATCACCGCGGAATCCCGGCGCAAGTGCAAGATTATGTGCAACAAGCCGAACATAATGTTCATTCCCTAGGTTTTCGGCAAGTTCAAGAGCGATGCGGAACTGATTTTCGGCATCGATCCAGTGACCGTTTCCAACAAGGCATAGGCCGCGGGTATTTGCACATTTCATGGACGTTTCAGAGCCCAAAGCCGCAAGACTCTCTGACCGTTCAAGAAGCTTCATCGCGCCATCCAGGTCTTGCTTTCGGCGCGCAAGGCTTGCCAGGGAATGAAGTGCTTCCGCTTCACCGAAAGCATCGCCAATTCGACTTAGATGTCGAACGGCCTTTTCCAAAAGACGCTTTGCCTTTTCGACATCGCCTTGAAGCCTTGCCACTTCGGCAAGATGCAGAAGCGACCGGGGATGTAGTTCAAGCGAATCGTCAGGGATACGTTCGGCGGTCAAGCCAAGCGATGTAAAAACACCTGAGGCGATCCATTCCGATCCACGATCAGCCACTACGGATGCGGCTCTGTTAAAATTTTCCGCGTCGATCAGATAGGGAACTGCAATGTCCCATTGACCCTTGTCCAAAAAATGGTCGGCAATTCGAGTGCGTTCCTCGGCAAGTGGGACATCGCCTGTTTCCGAACGATAACGACGACGAAGAAAGTCGCGAAATAATGGGTGAAACCTGTATTCTTCAACACCGGAACCGTCACCGGCGACGGAAAGGAAAACGTTCTTTTGCGCTAGCTCAGGTAATGCTGATGAGCAATTAAGATCAGGAAACAGCCGGGTGCAAAGTTCAAGCGGCATAGAATCAAGCAGCGAAAGCCGCATGCAAAGTAGTTCGGTTTGCGATGATTCGCGTGAAATTACCTCTTCTGCGAAATAATCAAAAATGTCTCGTTCGGATGATCTTAAAACCTCACTCAGGTTGATCGGCTTTGCTGAACCACCGGCGGCTATCTCACGTTCGGCGACTTGGCGGATCAATTGAAGTGCCGTTATCCATCCGTGTGTCCGGCTTCTGTATTCAGCGACCTCAGTTCCGTCGAGCTGTAAATTTAGCGTTGACCGGAAAAGCTCGCACACCTCATCATCGGTAAATGACAGATCGTCGCGAGTGATCAGCATCGAACGAAATTGAGCGCGGCGCCGTGAAATAGCAAGCGGAGGCATGTCACGAGTTGTGATCACAACATGCAGCAGATCCGCCGAATATTGAATAAGGCGGTCAACCATTTTATGAACTAACGTATCGCGTCCGATATGATGATAATCGTCTAGGACGAGAATGAACTGCTGTTCAACGGAGTTCATTATTTCGTTGATCAAAAGGTCGACCGGGCGTTCGGGGAAACGAGATATTTCTTCGCTCGCTCCTTCAAGAAACTGAAAGAACGTCTTACCGAATTCCGGGACGAAGGCACGTATTCCAGTGGCCACATATCCGAGGAAAACTGCTGGATCGGCATCCGTGTGATCAAGCTGATACCACACGACCGGTCGTGCGTCCATTTTAATGAATTCGGAAATAAGGGTTGTCTTTCCGCAACCCGCGTCGGCCGCGATAATGGTGATCGGTGAATTCTGGTTTGCCCTAAGTTTATCGAAAAGTCGCATCCGCTTAAGGACCTCGGGAACGGTTCTAGGCGGAAGGAGTTTGGTCTTGAGGAAAAAATTAGACGACTGCATTTGTTCACCGCACAAGCGAATTCGGCGCCAGTATTATGACACACGATAATTCAATTCTCGACGGTTATCGGTTGGCTTGGTTGATCAAATGACGCGTTTCAGCGGTTCGGAAGACAACTTCCGTCGCCAATTTCAATAGTTTTTGTGGATGGCCAAAGGTCAATCTTTGATGCGCAAGAGCCTGCTCCATATCTATATCAAGACGCGAGTATAGCCCTTCCGCTTCTTCAGCCGAGAAGTACAGCAGCTTTTCATCGATGACGTTAAGGACCTGTTTCGATCTAAGTCGCCATAATGGTGCAGGAGGCCGGCTCCTGCACGTCATCAGCAAATGTGATGACGGAGGAAGTAGCCGAATCAGGATCGCAAGGAAATCAACAAACCAATGTGACTCAAAAAGATGATGGGCATCGTCGATCACAACAAGATCAGGACATCCGGTTAACGTCAGACATTCAAGTAGAAAAGCTTCGATCGATGAAATGTCGGCATTGTTATGCGAGAAATCTGTACCTGAGACGATCCGAGATCGATGGTCGCGCCTAATAGATGCCTCGAAATGGAGCGCGAATGTTGTCCAATCTGCATCTGTAAGGGTTACCGAATACCAGGAAGCTGTCCTTCTTTGGCTGTGGCAAATGGCCGCGGCGGTGGTTTTACCAGTACCAGATCGCCCGCAGATTAGCGTTGCGGTGTAATTCGCTAACGATCTTCCCAGAAGTTCCGATAGACGCGGACGTTGTATAGAAGTTCGAATGTCAGGAACTTCGAGTTTTTCGGTGATCAAACGAGTATTGATGGGTGTCCTCGTTAAAGTGGTTGGCAAGCTAAACAACGGATTTTCGTATCCGTCATTGTAAGCGTCAGCGTATAACTGGGCCATCATCATACTACTGGAACTTTATCCGGACGTTCTTGAGGAAAACTTGAATTCTTGAGTCTAGATCTTTATAACCGACGTAAACGGGTCTAGTAGGTCAGAGTATTTTCAACCAAATGGCACGTTGTTGATGAACACATAGTAAAGGCGACGCATTGTCGTAAATATTTGTTCAAACCGTCTCTCGGTTCTTGGAAGCATATGGACCAGCCCCTGCGTTGTTTATCCCTTATTGGATAAACCTTGACAGGTAAAGGTACAATATTCGCGATGAAAGCGACTGTGTATTACGATATCGTCGCCTTCATTAACGAAAGCTGTATTAGAATGATACGGCTGAAATTTTCGAGAGGGTGGAATTCATCTTTTATTCGCGCTTCTTAAATAGGAGCGTTGTCTAGTTTGTGGTTATGAAGCGAGCCCTTACCATCTTCGTATTCCTGATCTCAACGATACAACCGGTCTTGGCCGGATTAGTAATAACGCGCTCCAGCGGAATCGCCCTAACAGGCGCCGACGGAGTTCAATTCGTCGGTTTATCGGGGATCGCTCTTACGGGTGCTGACGGCATCAATTCATATCTTACCAATGGGATCGCGTTGACCGGAGCTGATGGCATCGCACTTACCGGTGCAAATGCTATCGCACATGCGGGCGCTGATGGAGTTTCATATACAGGCCCCAATGGAATTACGCTAACCGGTGCTGATGGAATTGCTTTAACAGGCGCTGACGGAATTACGCTCACTGGCGCTGACGGTATTTCCCTCACTGGTGCTGATGGCCAAAACTATGTCGCTGACTCTGTGATAGTCAGGCGGCCAGACGGAATTGCTCTCACGGGCGCCGATGGCATTACACTGACAGGGGTCGACGGCGTCTCATTGATCGGGCCACAGGGAATGCAGCAGGTAGGCTTGAACGGAATAACCCTTACCGGCGCGGACGGAATTACGCTCACCGGAGCCGATGGCATCACATTGACCGGTGCCGACGGTATCACATTGACAGGCGCGGATTGGATCACCGGCGTCAGCACAAATGGCGTGATATTTGATCTCACTAATCCAACAGGAATCACTCTTACCGGTGCCGATGGGATAGCGATCAGTATTGCAGATGGAATCGCACTAACAGGAGCAGATGGAATTACGCTCACGGGCGTTGATGGCATATTACCGAATAACTTATCCGCTTTGGGCCTTCAGGGATTCGACGGAGAACTTGCTCTGGCACTTGATCGCGTTACTGATGACAGCACTCTAAACGCCGTAGTTGTTTTTCACAAGAATGTGACGGAATCTGATCTGGATGCACTCCGAGGCATCGGAATTCTTGGCGGAACGCGATTCAGACGGCTTCCGATTATCTATGTGTCGGGGACCAAGCAGCAGATAGTTGCGATCTCGCGTCTGCCGAATGTTCGCTCGATATTTGGGAATCGAACCCTACAACTGAATGTCGATCCGTATTTTGCCAAGACCGGCGTCGATCGCGTTCCCGCCGACAACGATCTAAGATCGAACAATTCTTCGTTACCGTATACCGGGCGAAACGTTTCCGTTGCCGTCCTCGACACCGGGATCAACGGCCTTCATCCCGATCTTACAAACCGTGTTCGAAAAAACGTTCGGCTAGTGGACCTGCAAAGCGTACCGCTAGGTTTTTCATATCCCATCCCGGTCGAGGGATTGCCAACAACTGATCTTGTCAGCGGCCACGGAACTTTCGTAGGTGGAATTATTGCCGGCAGCGGAGCTGCTTCGAACGGAAAATTCGCCGGAGTTGCTCCGGGAGCAAGTTTAGTCGGCCTAAGCGCTGGAGATCTTAATCTGACCCACATTCTTTCAGGCTTCGATTACATTCTTGAGAATGCAGAAGCAGACAACATACGTGTCGTGAACTGCAGTTTCTCGTCGCCGTCTGCATTTGATGTAAACGATCCTGTAAATATTGCAACAAAGCTTCTTACTGAATCAGGCATCAATGTTGTCGTTTCGGCCGGCAACACCGGACCCGGAAATGGAACGCTAAATCCATACGCCGCTGCTCCATGGGTCGTCTCGGTTGGCGCAACGGATCGAAACGGGATTCTCGCTAATTTTTCGTCTAGGGGGAATTTTGGAAGCGAACTGCAGCACCCGACCTTGGTCGCGCCGGGCGTTAACGTCGCCGGACCTAGATCATTGGCTTCATTGACAAGTGTAGGCGGCGTTCTCGGTGCCGATACTTCACGACTGAATCTTTTGGAATTGCCGTTTTACACGACAGCAAGCGGTACATCGTTTTCGGCTCCTCAAGTTTCAGGTGCGATCGCGCTAATGCTTGAGGCCGATCCGGATCTGACCCCAGCTCAGATAAAAGTGATCCTAAGCGCTACTGCGACGCCGATGCCCAAATACTTTTTACATGAAGTCGGGGCAGGAATGTTGAATGCACACGCCGCTGTTCTTGCGGCCGCCTTTCCGGAACGCCGATTAGGCATTTTCCGTTCAACGCTTAGCAGGAACGCGGTTAAGTTCGGCACGTATAGTTCACTTCCGTCACAAGTTACGATTGCACCGGGAACAACGGGAACGTTTCCATTTCCGGTTCCGGCACATACGCTTCAAGCCACATTTACAACCGCCTGGGGCTTCGGGTTGAACGACTTCGGCATGGTAGTAAGAAATCCAAGTGGCTCGATCGTCGGCGAATCAAATTATTTGAATTTGCCTGGACTGACCGGTCGCCGTGAAAAGGTCGTATTGCAATCGCCTAATGCGGGAACTTATCAGTCGCAGGTTAGGCACACGGCCAACCTTGGAACAACGCAAGCTGTAACCGGTTATTCAGAGATCACGCAAGTGGGATACCCGGAACTTTTGGACATTTCTGGCCTTTCGGCAAGTTCGATGTCCAACATCCAAAGCAGCCTCGTTAAGAATTTGGTCCTGCCCGAAGGGCGTCGATTTAAACCCACACATTTAGTACCGCGAGGCGAGTTTGCGGCTGCGATACTAAGATCTGGTTCCGTTCCGCAATATATGTACGGGCAATCGATTTTTACAGATGTTCAATACGCGGCGGATCGAAATGCAGTGGAGAGTGTTCAAGCCGCACCGCAAGGTAAGCTGATCTACGACGCACAGTCGGGTAACCGATTTTATCCTCACAGCCCGACGACCAAACTCGCGGCTTCGATCGCATACGTTCGTGCCGCCGGTCTTGAAAGCACGACTTCAACAACTTTTCTTTCGCTCGGAGTGATCGATGGCCTTTCAATCCCTCTGCAGTGGCGCGGTCACGTGGCGGTTGCCCTAAAGCAGGGTTTCATTACACTTGACGGGAATCGTTTCAATCAAAGCCGGGCGATCACACGGCTCGAACTAGCTACCAGCCTGAACAAGATAGTCTCGCGTTAATTTTTCAAACAACATAAAAAGGGGAGCGTCACATCAACGCTCCCAAGCCGTGAAGCGGGGGCTTCGCGGAAGTGATGAAGGGCGCGGAACAGTTCCTCGTCAGTGCCGGCCTCACGGTGTGGACAATCCAGGAGAGACATACACCGTTACCATCTAATGCGGGTTTTGCCGAAGCATTACCGGTTTTTTCTTAGAACGTAGAATTTATTTTTTTCGGCCCGCGTAACGCTTGTAAACAATGTCCGGCAAAGTAGATCACATCGTCAGGCGTAAACCCGTTGTAATTGCCAAGCCGTGGTTGGGGTGTAAACGCTTCGAAAGGAATATTCGTGCTGGCACTTGTCGTTAGTAACGTTAACTGATACTTCCCCGGGCGAACCGTCTCCGACAACTTAACGTCGGCGAATAAGTAGTGCCCGTTAGCGCTTGCGGAAAAGTTAGAAGCCGTAATTCCCGGCGTCGCAGATTCGATCTTCGCGCCGGTAAGATTCGTTCCCTTAATCAGTACACGAACCGGATTGATCGTGCTCCCAACCCACCAGCTTGGTGGATCGATCTTTTCGACGGTCGGCACCTGAGCCGCCGCAGTCGAAGCCAAAAGAATGAAAAAAAGAAAAGCGAATTTTAAACAGGATAGACAGGATGAAAAGGACAAATACGACTTCCTAAGATCAAACTTCCAATTGCTTCTTCTAATCATGTTAATCCTGTACATCTTGTTTAATATCTTCGGGCCGTCATTTTGTACGGCCGTAAACTTCCGTAAGCTCCCGCAAGCGGCCTCTGATTTGTTCCGTTAACGCTCCCTTCTGGAATCGCCAGTACCAGTTGCCGGACTCCGAAGCCGGAAGATTCATACGACCTTCGGTGCCGATACCGATCAGATCCTGCAGTGGCGCGATCGCTGTATGCGCAACTGATGCCCAGACCGCCCGGATCATATCCCAATGGATCTCTTCGCCATTCGTGCACAGATACTTCAAAGCAAAATCGTGCTCGCGGTTGATGTCCGTTTCATCGCGAGTCGACCCTGCACCGGCCTGCGAAAGCCACCAGCCGAACGTCGTGTCGTTGTCGTGAGTGCCGGTATAAGCCACGCAATTCCGGATGTAGTTGTGGGGTAGGTCGTGATTTTGGGCATCGCCGCCGAAGGCGAACTGGAGGATCTTCATCCCCGGGAAATTGTACATATCCCGTAGCTCCTCGACATCCGGAGTGATAACCCCGAGATCTTCGGCGATCACCGGAAGGCGAACAAGGCTCTGCCGAAGCGCCTGGAAAAGTTCTTTTCCGGGAACATCCACCCACCGGCCGTTCTCGGCGGTCGTGTCGCCACCGGGAACCTCCCAGGCGGCGGCAAAGCCGCGGAAATGATCAACGCGAACGACGTCAACGGTTCGCAATGTGAACTCAACACGCGCGACCCACCACTTGAAACCGTCCTGTTTCATTTTTTCCCAATCATAGATCGGGTTTCCCCAAAGCTGTCCGGTCTCTGAAAAATAGTCGGGCGGAACACCGGCTATGACACGCGGGCTACCGTCAGGATTCAATTTGAACTT
>JBGTKQ010000104.1:0-11366 GCA_041744555.1 Pyrinomonadaceae bacterium | reverse complement strand
CTTGCCGAAGGCGTCGGACGGATCGCAGCCGCGTTTTATCCGAAACCGGTCATTGTTCGAATGTCCGATTTCAAATCGAACGAATATGCGATGCTGATCGGGGGCAAGGAATTTGAACCGATCGAGGAAAACCCAATGATTGGTTTCCGTGGTGCATCTCGTTATTATGACGACCGCTACAAGGCCGGTTTCAAATTGGAATGCCTTGCCCTTCAGCGTGCCCGCGAGGACATGGGCCTGACGAACATCACACCGATGATACCGTTCTGCCGAACTGTTGAAGAAGGCGAAAAGGTAATAGCGTTGATGGCAGAGCACGGACTTGTTCAGGGCGAGAACGGGCTCGAGATCTATGCAATGTGCGAGCTGCCGGCGAATGTCGTATTTGCAGACGAATTTTTGCAGGTGTTTGACGGCTATTCGATCGGCTCGAACGATCTTACCCAGCTTGCTCTCGGGCTCGATCGCGATTCAGAAATGGTCGCACATCTTTTTGATGAACGTAACGGAGCTGTCGAAAAGATGGTCGCTATGGCGATCGACGCTGCGATCCGTGCGGGTAAAAAGATCGGCATTTGCGGCCAGGCACCGTCGGATTATCCGGAATTCGCGGATTTTCTAGTTGAACGGGGCATTAATTCGATCTCGCTCAATCCCGACACCGTAATCAAAACCACACAGCATATTCTGGAAACCGAGAAAAGCGTCGGTTTGAAAGCTATTGGAAGTGAGGTCTGAAATTGCGGGAACCGGTGACGACGCGGATGCGGTGACAGTCAGCAGAGTTCGTCGAGCCCGCTGTAAACGCGGACCGAAACGCAGGCATCGAAACTTACGGATGTATTTCGTGGAAACTGAATTCTCCGAACACCAGGAGCATTTCTGACCACAACGGTTACGACGTTTACGCTGATCTTCTACCCAGGATCAGCCTGTATCCGGTGTCAAAAAAACGCGGGGCTGGAGCCAAAAAACGCGGGGCTGGGACATAAAAAGGCGGGGCGGGAGAGGTCGATCGCGGGGCTGAAGCAAAAATAAGGATCTCGAATCCATTTTATCCGTGTAAACACAGGCCGGGGCTAGATTCTAAATCCAGTTTTTAGCCAAATTGACCGCCGTCGGTTTCGCCGTAGAATTCAGATAGAATCAAGAACGAATGACGGAGCCCGCTGAAAACTATACGCCGGTCGATTTGCAGTTACGGCACCGTGTCCAAGCAATTCGGGTTTGGGCGATAACAACGACGATCGTATTTATCTGGGCCTTGATGATCGTTGTTCCCGCAATACTCGCGGCGAACGGCCATCAGGGATTTGCTTCGCCGCTATATGCGTTCTTTAGTGCGATCTGTCACCAAATTGACGATCGCACCTTTCACTTCGACGGTCATCCGTTTGCGGTCTGTTCACGCTGCTTCGGAGTTTATTTTGGACTGCTTGTCGGACTATTGATCTATCCGCTTTGGCGAAAGATCGACGACATCGAACCGCTGCCGCGAAAATGGCTTATTCTCTCGATCGTTCCGATGGGCATTGACTGGTCGCTGACGATTTTCGATATCTGGGAGAATACGTTCACAACCCGCTTTATAACCGGTTTGATACTCGGCGTTGCCTGCGCTACCTACATAATTCCCGCACTTGTCGAGATCTTTCGCAATTTCACGTTTCTCCGCCGTTCCAAAGGTTAGTACCGGACGGGCCGAACAATCGTTGACTATCGTGCGTATAAGTAGCAGAATTGGAGGTGTTCCTAACATGAAGTTCGATAAAGACAGCGCGATAACCAAAGCCAGGCACGATCTTGCCGGACGGCTCGGGGTAAAAGAAGGCGACATTGATGTCGTGTCTTCGGCGTCGAAAGAGTTTTCCGATATGTCTCTCGGTGCGGCGGCCGATGGTGAAATGGCGGCGCAAATGATCTCCTACGGATGGACGATCGAACTGGGGCATTTGGGCAAGAATTACGAGTACCGCGGCGATAAATATCAGTTGCGGCTATTTGGGTTCAAGGGAAAGAATTATTTGGTGGCAGGCTGATCGGAAGCTTTATTAACCGAAAGGAGTAGTCGGCAATGAATCGTAATAATATTTGGGTACATTTGATGATGGCCGGTGTGTTGATCACATTTGCGGCAGTTTTTGGGCAGATGGATAGATGGCGATCGGGTCTAAGGGTTCAAACCGAAACGGTTCTGCCTGTTTCCAAACCGAAAGCAGTTCCGCGTTCATCGCGCGACACCGAGGCCGAGGTGCTCGTCAAATTCAAGCCAGCTATATCTGCTTCGGAAAAGCGAAAGATCGCCGGACGTTTGGGGGATCGAATTGAGGATAACCTGGAACTGGTCAGCGGTTTGGTCGCGATCGACGATATGGACAATGCTGACGCAGCGAAGGTAGCGGCACAATACTCTGCGATGTCGGAATATGTCGATTATGCCGAAGTTAATTTCGAGATACGTGCCGAACTGCCGACGTTTCGTGAGGTTTCTCAAAAGCCGGTCGATAATGATGCACCGCTAAATTCGCCCAACGATCCGCATTTTGCCGATCAATGGGCACTTTCTAATTCAGGACAAAACGGTGGGAAGGCCAATTCTGATGTCGCTGCACTAAGGGCTTGGCAGAAGTCGCAGGGAAGTTCGGATGTGGTGATCGCCGTTCTGGATACCGGGGTTGATTACACACATTCAGACCTTGTCGCGAATATGTGGTTTCGCCCTGAGGGTATGGCTGCGTATGTCGATAACGAGTTAGGAACGTTCAACGATAAACACGGGTTTAATGCGGTCGATAACCTTAGCGACCCGATGGACGACAATGGACACGGAACTCACTGTGCGGGCGTCATTGGAGCCGAAGGGAACAACGAAGTCGGTATCGCAGGAATCAATTGGAATGTCCAAATAATGCCGCTCAAGTTTCTCGGCCGCGGTGGTTTTGGAACTACCAAGGACGCGATCGAAGCGATCAACTACGCCGTTGACCGAAAGAAAAAGGGTGTGAATATTCGCGTGATAAGTGCTAGCTGGGGTTCAACTCAATACTCTAAGGCACTCGGAGACGCTATTAAGGCTGCGGGAGACGAAGGGATCTTGTTCGTCGCAGCGGCGGGGAATAACGGCGGTGATAATGACAAAAGACCACATTATCCGTCGAATTATGACCTGCCGAATGTGATCAGCGTTGCGGCTCTCGACAGTAGCGACCTGCTCGCATCGTTCTCAAATTTTGGATCGAAGTCGGTTCACGTCGCCGCTCCGGGCAAAGAGATCGTCTCAACTTGGCTAAATGACGCGTACCGCGAAGCCTCAGGCACATCCATGGCTACACCGCACGTTGCGGGCATCGCCGGGCTGATCGTCGCGAACGAACCCGACATCTCAGTTACCGACTTACGAGCTCGGATACTCGCATCTGTTGATAGTCTCGACTTGTTAAAAGGCCGCATCTTCTCATCGGGCAGAATTAACGCAGCAAGGGCGTTAGGTGCGGGTAGCAACTAACCATCTGATTCAAATCGTTGACGAAATGGGGCATTGATCGAGATTCGGTCGTGCCCTTTTTCTTGCCCGTTCATGTCATTGCCTCTTTAAGTGTTGTGTGCAATGCAGTTAGGGAGTGCAGACGCATTTCGATGTTTAATGGCACGACCATTGCAATTTAGAGCGGTGGCAATGGACGAAACCATTGCGATGATATTAAGGAAAGGGGAAATAGAGATGAACAGAATTACAAAAATTATCGCGATCAGTGCTTTTTCGTTGGTGGTTTTGGCATTGCCTTCGGTTGCTTCGGCACAGTGGCGCGACGACGACAATTACGGTCGCAACGGCGGCTACGGCAATGGCAGCTACAATCGAAATATCCGCGGCACGATTCAGAATTTGAAGAACAGAGCAAAAAACTTTGAGCGTTCAACAAATCGTATCGAAGATCGGCGAGATGATCGACGCGATAATCGGAACGATAATCGTGGCGGTTGGGGCAACAATCGAAATGGGGGGCGATATGGCAACGGCAACGTTGGACGCATAGAAGATCTAGCTGATCGCTTCAAGCGGGCGACCGATGACCTTCAGGACGAGTATGGCAACGGTCGCGACCTTCGCGGCAGCCAGGACGAGGCACGACGGGTTTTGGACATAGGAAACCAGATCGACCAAGAGCTTCGCAATATCCGCAGCGGACAGCAGTTGCAGCGTGAATGGAGCGCGATAAGACGCGATCTTAACGTTCTTGCACAGACCTACAACTACGGTGGCGGCTATAACAATAATCGATACCCGACTAACAATCGTTATCCAACGAATCGAAACGGCGACTGGCGCAACCGCATCCCGTTTCCGCTTCCTTTCTAATTGGTGAGTTAGTTTACTCCTAAAATGGTTCGCCCGGGTCTCAATAGTCCCGGGCTTTTTTTCGTTCGGAGTTCCCGCTTTAGCAGGCTTATGGTTATGCTATAGGAGCCGTTAATCGGCGGAACCCAAACGTATGCCGGGAACACTTTATTTGGTAGCGACGCCGATCGGGAATCTCTCGGATATTTCGACGCGTGCGATCGATACGCTGAAGAGCGTGGACGTGATCGCCTGTGAAGACACCCGACACACACAAAAGCTCCTCAATCATTTTGGCATTCACGTCAAGACGATCAGTTATCACGATCACAACGAAGAGGAGCGCGCAAAAGACCTCGTAAAAACTCTTTCAAACGGCGGTTCCGTGGCGGTCGTTTCAGACGCCGGAACACCGGGAATTAACGATCCCGGGAGTTCGATCATCAAAGAGGCGATCGCATCGGGTACACGGGTTGTGCCAATTCCTGGTCCGACCGCCTTTGTTTCTGCGGTGATCGCTTCGGGCCTGCCAACAGATACCATACTATTTGCCGGATTTTTGCCTTCCAAAAAGAGCGACCGAAGACGTCGGCTGAAAGAGCTAAGATCAATTCCTGCAACAATTGCAGTTTTCGAAACACCTCACAGGATCGCGGCTTCTCTGATCGATTGCCTTGATGTTTTGGGGGATCGAAAGGCGGCCTTGGCACGTGAACTTACAAAGCTCCACGAACAGTTTCTCCGAGGCACATTTTCCCAGTTAATTTCTTTAATTTCATCTGCAAAACCGCGCGGAGAATTCGTTCTTATAATTGACCGGGAACGCGAAAGCGATCTAGTTGGAATTGACAAGGAAAAGGGTTCCCTGCCGGAACGAGTTGCTCAGCTAGAAGGCGAAGGACTCGAACGGCGAGCGGCTCTGAAAAAGGCGGCTAAAGAGTTTGGTATTCCGCGTGCTGAAGCATACAGAATGCTCCTAACGGACTAAGCCAAAAAGCCGCTCCGTTAGCGATTCAAACAAAATTCCTGCAAGCCCATTCCCGGCTATGCAACTAAATTGGTTCCACTGGATTCTGATTAGGCGCATGTTCCAATTTTTGAATTTTGTAGGAGTTTAAGGTTATGTTCAGGTCAATTCTATCCATGGCTATAGTCGTTGCACTCTTAGCCTCTTTTCTTGTAGACCCTGCGAAAACGCATGCCCGCCGGTGTGGCGAAAAAGATCCGGAAACACTGCTTTCGCTATATAAGCGGAGCACCACAATTTACGTTGCAACCTACGATCGGACCGAAGATGGCGGCGTAAAGGAAGAGACCGAGGATTACGTTATCTCTCGCTCACTTGCACACTATTCGGTTTCCTCGACGCTTAAGGGCGAGCCGGCAAAGTCAGTTGTCCTTGAAGACGACGAATACAAATACAAAGGCCCCGTCGCCGAAGAAACTCCGGAGGAAACACCTCCAGTGGCTGAGCCCGGTACCGGTGAAACCGATGGTTCCGAAGAGATCGACGAATATGAAGAGATGTATGGCCGTCCAGACGTAGAACCAGGCGACACCGTTCTTTTATTCTTGAAAAAGGGAACAGAGGGCAAAGCCTTCGAAGCCGTCGATTACCGCGACGCAATTCGATTGGTCAAGCGCGAAGACGTGGGCACGTACGAAGCCCGCATCAACGAACTGAGTGTAATCTTTAATTCCGCCGGCGACCGGGACGTCGCGATCGTTGAGTGGCTGGTCAAATCCATTGATGACCCCGTGACTCGTTGGGACGGTGCATTTGAACTGCTGAGCGGATTCTACAGTGCTGATTGGGAAGACGAACAGGCCAAGGAAGAAGCCGCGAAGAGCGAGGCCGAGACCGAGGGCGACGGTACTCATGAAGGCGAAGAATTCGACATCGACGAATGGACAAAGATCGAGATGGAGATCTCCAAGGATCGAACTCGCTATGCACGAGTATTGAGCGATGGCCAGAAACAGGGAATCCTGAACCTTTTGCTTGGACAAATGCCTCGTGTAGCTGAAGAGGGCGGAAAGATCAAAAAACTTTCCCGCGGCGATCAGACACTGCTTGAACTTGTGAAGCGTTGGGGCGATAACCGGTTGGCGAGTCTTCTGCTTGACCAACTTGTCGCCGGGGCCGGTGATACTTATTTCAAATACCAGATGATGGAAACGATCTCGATGTCGCTTTCGAACAAGGAGCTTGCGGCACTTTTGGAACAGTTTGGCAATGAGCTTTATATGGGTGATTACGAAGTCGTGGAAGATAGGATCGAAAAGGAAGGGGAAGGTGAGACCGTTCCGGTACCGGAAACGGATATGAAAGCTCCTGAAACAGTAGGCGATGAAAAGGCAAAAAGACAGACTTACGGTGAGCGTCGGGCTGAAGCGATGGCGAAGTTTATAACGGTCGCACAGACTCTACTTACAACCGAATCGAACGTCGAAGCATCTTAATTATTAGTTACATTAGTGTCACGGCCTGAAGAATTTAGCAATACCGAATTTGGAAGGCCTTTCTTGCGCCCGAGGGCGCATTTATATTTTCAGGGAGTATTTTATTATGCAAAAGCTATTTGTTGCTCTATTTCTTACGGCTTTTACGAGCCTTGCAGCGTTCGCTCAGACGAGCGAATACAAGAAGTCTGAATTCTATGTCGGTTATTCGAACGGACAGGTCGATACCGGTATTGATTCGGGCGATTCGACTATTGATTTTTTCCGCGAGCGTGAAACTTACAATGGTGTGAACGTGTCGGGTGTTTATAATGTCAGCCGATTTGTTGGCATTAAAGGCGATTTTTCTGCGACGTTTAACTCAAAACGATTTGCGGGCGAAGTGGGTGGCATCGGTGGCCCGGCTACCGTTAGCGTCAAAAACGATAACTCGCTCTATAACTTTCTCGGCGGTGTTCAGATCAAGGACAACAGCAAAGAGGGTCGTTTCAAGCCTTTCGTTCATGCTCTTGTCGGTGCCGCACACGCTCGAGCGAAGATCAGTGACTATACGTGTTCACCGACATTGAATTGTGGGATCACCTCTTATCCAGATACGTCGTTTGGCGAAACAGGTTTAGCTGGAGCTTTCGGCGGCGGTCTCGATATTCGAGTGAATGACAAAGTCCAGATCCGTGCATTTCAGGTGGATTATAATCCAATACGAATCGATGGAAATACACAGAACAATATTCGGCTCGGAGTCGGCTTAGTATTCTAAGTATCCGATTAATAGTTCATACAAAAAAAGGGAGCCGAACATGGCTCCCTTTTGTGTTTATCGCTGTGTAAGTTCTGGAGGAAGTTGTTTGTCAACTTTCGGCCGTTCCTTCAGATCAGTTAGTTCCCACATCGTCAAAAAGATCGTACGTGTTATCTTTTCCATCTTTGCGTAATCGATCTTATCCGGATGATCGCCCGGTTGATGGTAGTCTTCATGAACACCGGTGAACCAGAATGTGATCGGAATTCCATTCACCGCATAGTGAAAATGGTCTGAACGGAAGAAGAAGCGGTTAGTATCGTTCGGATCGTCATACCTAAGATTGTATGTAAGATTCTGATATGCCTCGTTAGTGCCCTTCGTGATCGACCCGAGTGTCGAGCTCATCATCTCAGAACCGATCACATAAACTTCGTTCGGGCCGGAGAGATCTTTATTCTTTTCGTTGGTGTCATCCGCCTTTCTGCTTCGGCCGATCATGTCGATGTTAAGTTGTGCGATCACCTTCTTGATATCGACAGTCGGGAACTTATTAAAGTACTCAGCACCCCAAAGTCCCTTTTCTTCACCGGCATGCCAGACAAAAAGCACAGAGCGTTTTGGCCGAACCTTTGATTTTGCGAGTGCTTCGGCTATTGCAAGAACCCCGACCGTACCTGAACCATCATCATCAGCGCCGTTCCAGATCTTGTCGTCGCCCGGAGCATTTGGATTCGTACCGACGTGATCGTAATGTGCTCCGATCGCGATCATTTCGTTCTTCAGAACCGGATCGCTACCTTCCCAGATTGCGACAACATTTTGTGTACTGACGAAGTCTGCCTTGGTTGAAATACTAAAGCTAAAATTCTTTGATACATCGAATGAATTAGACGCTCCGGCCAACGGGTTACCGGCTTCACCTGCGAAGATAGCGTCCGTAAGCTTTCGTGATGCGATCAAAACGGTTGGCTGAGCCGGACCCGTTTGTCCAGCAGGATTGGCCGGGGTTAGCTTATCGACTACTAACCTTGTTCGTCCAAAATTCTGTGTGACGGCACCCCAATTTTCATCGAGAAAGTTCGATGCCAGGATCATTACGCCGGCGGCGCCGTTGGCACGTGCGTACATTACCGCGTCGGCCCAGTCGGTACCGCGTGTTCCCGTCAGATCTGCTTGCGTTACACCAGAAGGCAACGGAACTAACGTCCTTCCGTTGATCTGACCCTCTCCATAGACCGCGATTATTTTATCCTTTACGTCGATGCCCTTATACGGATCGAGGCCTTTGGATTTGATCATCCAGCCGTTTCCCGCGAATACGATCTTTGGTGAACTGGTACCCGTTGACGTACCCGAAACGCGAACCAGATCCTCTCCATATTCAAACTTTTGATCATTTACTGTTACAAAGGTTTGCGAAGGATTGATGCCGTCGCGGCGAAGAGCGATCGTTTGAAAGTAAGTTCCGTTATCGCCCGCCGGTTTGAATCCCCAGATTTGAAGATTCATCTTTATGAACTCGGCTGTGACATCTAGACCCATCGAAGGCGTATCGCGGCCAGCCATCGCGTCAGACGCGATAAAATGCAGCCAACTGCTAAGCTGCGCGGCGTTTATCGTTTCCGCGATCTTTCGCTCGGCGGGCGTGATTTTGACCGCTTGAGCAAATGCCGTCGTAGGGACGAGCAGGGAAATAAATAAAAAGAGTAAGAATAAGCGTTGTTTCATTGGTTCTCCGAACTTTTCTGGGGATCGATTGTGCAAAAAAGTAATACGGCAAAAGCCGCGATTATGTTTCGCTAGAGGAGCCGACGATCACGATCTTATTCTGGTCGGCGAGTTGTAAGACGGCTTCCCTATCAAAAATAAGAGTCTTTCCGGCTGTGACCGACAAACACGTTGCACCAGCCTGGATCATCATCTCGACAGTCGGAACCCCAATAACGGGAACGTCGAACCGCATATCCTGATCGGGCTTTGCGACTTTTATGACCGTGAGTTTGCCGTTGGCGAGTTCTCCGGCACGTTTGATGGTCGCGTCGGTTCCTTCCATCGCCTCGATCGCGACACAGGCTTTTGCACGAACTACGATCGTCTGACCAAGATCCAAACGAGCTATCTCGTTGGCTATATTGAGTCCGTAATCAACATTTTCTTGCTCAATGTCAGACGGTTTTCGCTTTGTCAGAACTCCGGACTGGGCGAGCTGATCCTTAATGAAATGTGTTGAATCGATCAACTCAATTCCGTCTTTCGCCATTTCGCTTGCGACGCCGCCGATCAGTGCGTCGGTATTTCGCTTTGGCAGATTCCACAGCATTTTCAGCATTCGCGCGTCCGGCAACGCGCCGGAAAATATCTGCACATGCTTGACTTGGCCGGCCATAATCGCTTGTTTAACGCCGTTCGATTTGAAGAACGAGATCATCTTGCCGAGCTGGCCAATGTTGACCCAAAGAACGTTGTCGGCGATCTGTTCGATCTTCGGATCAGTTTCTTCTTTGATCGCGATAACAAACAGATCGGCTCCGGCGCGTTTCGCTCCGTCAACCACTAAAATCGGGAATTGGCCGTTGCCGGCAATTAGGCCGTATTTCATAAAAAAGCAGAACCTTAAGTTCTGCATTCTAATTGATAATGATGATTTGACGGAAATGAACTACTCAGCAAACGGCTCGATCTCGCCGGGTTTTCGCAGCATCTTGTTGACCTCGTCGAGATGCGTTTCCTCAAGCAAGATCATCTCGCGTGCGTATTCCTCGAGCGTAACGGATTTCCCCTCGGCAAGTTTTAACAGATCGTAGTAAGCCGCGAGCGTCGTCGATTCCTGCTCTAGGCTTTCCCGCAAAATGTCGCCGATATCATGCTTGTGGGTCTCAAGCAGAGTGCCGATCTTTAGGCTGGGATGTCCGCCAAACATCGTGACAAACTCACCTGCCCTTTTGGCATGTGCAAGGCTTTCACTTGCGTTCCCATCAAGCCACGAAACTATCGGAATACGATTATATCCAAACACCATAAGAGCGTAGTGCGTATATCGCACCACACCCGACAACTCCAATTCCATGATCCGGTTCAACACCTCGATCGCCTGCTGTTTTTCGTTTTCGTTAATCATAGTTGATCCTCAAGTTTCTACCCTACCTGTTCACGAGCGTGGTACGAACTACGTGTCAGCGGCGAAGATTCGACGTGTTTGAAGCCCATTGCTGTGCCGATGGCTTTCCATTCGGCGAATTCTTCGGGAGTAACGTAGCGTTCGACGGGCAGGCGTTTTTCGTAGGGTTGGAGGTACTGGCCGATGGTCATGATGTCGCACGAGACCGAGCGCAGATCTTTCATCAGATCGACAACCTCTTCGAACGTTTCACCCAATCCGGCCATGATTCCGCTTTTGGTTTTCATTGCGGGAAATTGTGTGTTGCGGTAATGCGCTGAGCGTTCCAGCAGTTCTAGAGTCTGAGCGTATTTAGCATCGGGACGGACACGGCGATAAAGCCGGGCGATGGTTTCGGTGTTGTGGTTGAGCACGTCGGGTCTGGCGAACAGGACATTGTTCAACGCTTGTTCGTCGCCGTTAAAATCAGGGATCAAAACTTCGACCTTGCAGCCGGGGTTCACCTCGCGAACCCTTGTGATCGTCTCGGCCCAGTGCAACGAGCCGCCGTCAGCAAGGTCGTCGCGGTTTACGGATGTGATGACGGCGTGTTTAAGATCGAGATGTTTTACGGCCTCGGCGACGTGCGTCGGTTCCATCGGATCGAGGTCCATCGGCTTACCTTTGTTGACCGCGCAAAAACCGCAGTGCCGCGTGCACGT
>JBGTKQ010000103.1:0-10386 GCA_041744555.1 Pyrinomonadaceae bacterium | reverse complement strand
ATCGAACAATACCTGATCCGCGGCAACCCGAGCTTCTCGGCAACCGCAACAAACCGCGCGACCGGAGATTTTCAGTCGGTCAATTCCCTCCGTGAGGCGCAGTCGATCGGCTTTGAATACATGTCAAAGCACGATTGGGTCGGCGAGGCAAAGACCGCCGCCGAACACGCTGTGATGAAGCTAAAGGCACCGTCGGTCACTCCCGGGAAATACGATCTCGTGCTTGACCCGTCTCATCTTTTCCTAACAATTCACGAATCTGTCGGCCATCCGACCGAACTTGACCGTGCGTTGCTTTGGGAAGCGAACTACGCAGGCACGAGTTTCTTGACGCCGGACAAAACGGGCAAGCTGCAGTTCGGCTCGAAGATAGTGAATTTTGTCGCCGACCGCACGCAGAAGCTGGGCCTGGCAACCGTCGGTTGGGACGACGAAGCGGTTCCCGGCCAGGAATGGCATATCGTTAAAGACGGCCTATTTGTCGATTGGCAGACCACTCGCGACACCGCAAAGATGGTCGGCAAAAGCAAATCGTACGGATGTCTCCACGCGGATAGCTGGGGCAGCGTTCCGTTTCCGCGAATGCCGAATCTGTCGCTCGTGCCTGCAAAAGAAGATGTCTCGCAGGATGATCTGATCGCGGGCGTCGAGAACGGAATTATGATCTACGGACGGGGAAGTTATTCGATCGATCAGCAGCGTTACAATTTTCAGTTCGGCGGACAGACGTTTTGGGAGATCAAGAACGGCAAGGTCACAGGAATGCTCCGCGACGTCGCGTACCAATCGCGAACGACGGATTTCTGGGGAGCTTGTGACGGCATCGGCGGAAAATCGACGTACGAAATTCCCGGTTCTTTCAACGACGGTAAAGGCGAACCCGGCCAATCGAACGCAGTTTCGCACGGTTGCCCGACCGCTCGTTTCCGCAATATCAACGTATTAAACACGGCTTCATCGCCGAATGCCGGCCAGATGGAGGACGATCACTGATGCTTTTGACTGAAAAAGAAACAAAGGAACTAAGCGAGAAACTTCTCTCGTATGTAAAGGCTGATGACGCTATCGCAGGTGTCGGCAGCGACAAACTTTCGCATCTCCGTTTCGCCGCTAACAATATTCTGACAAGCGGAACTCGGGTTTCGCGAAGCGCGAACGTTACGGTTTGGATCGGCGGAAAACGTGGCGGAGCTTCGACCAATGATCTGGACGACGCGAGCTTAAAGGCAATGGTCGAACAGGCTCAGAAGATCGCGGCAACAGCTCCGGTTGATCGTGAATATGTTCCATCGCTCGGCCCACAAACTTATAAGCCTACGAACGGCTATGTTGAATCGACGGCGAATCTTTCGCTCGACGCGCGGGCAAAAGCGATCGGCGCGATCATCGCGGAATGTGAGAAGAAGGGCGTGATCGGTGCGGGCTTTCATTCTGCACGAGTGCAGGCCGGCGGCTCGTTGACGAAGAACGGAAACTTCGACTACGAACGTTCAACGAATGTCAGCCTTTCAACGACGGCAAGGACGCCGGACGGAACAAGTTCGGGCTATTTCTTGCGTAGCCATTTTGATATCGCCAAGCTCGACACGCAGCGGATCGCAAACGAAGCGATCAGAAAGGCGCTCGATGGCAAAGGTGCACGGACTATCGAGCCTGGAAAATATACGGTTGTTCTCGAACCGCAAGCGGTTGCCGATCTGATGGGCAATTTCGGCTTTTCGCTGAATGCTCGCAGCGCCGAAGAAGGCCGCAGCGTTTTTTCAGCTACCGGCGGCAAGACGCGGCTCGGTGAAAAGATGTTCGACGAAAAAGTATCGCTGATAAGCGATCCGTGGAACGCAGAACTTCCCGGCTCGCAATCGGCGAACGGCGGGTTGCCCGCGGAACGCATCGCGATGATCGAGAACGGCGTGCTGAAAACGTTGACCTACAATCGATTTTGGGCAAAACAAAAGAACGTCGAAGCGACTCGCGGGCCGGTCAACACGATCTTTCAAACAAGCGGCCCGATCTCGACGATCGAAGAGATGATCAAATCGACCCAACGCGGAATTCTCGTCGGCCGATTCTGGTACATCCGCGGAACCGATCCACGGACCGCAAGTTCGACCGGCCTCACGCGTGATGGCGTATGGATGATCGAGAACGGAAAGATCGCTTATCCGCTAAGAAACTTCCGGTTCAATCAATCGGTTACGCAGATGCTCGGGCCCGGAAATGTTTTGATGGTCGGAGCGTCAGAACGCGTTGGAGGCTCGGAAGGCGGCGGTGCGAGCGCTTCTCTGTTACCCGCTCTGAAGCTGAAGGAGTTTAACTTCACGTCGCAGTCCGAAGCGGTTTAAGCAAATCTGCTTTTCTTTTGAAACGATTGACCGTATGATTATGGAGGATGTTCACATCCTCCTTTTCTTTTGCTAAATCCAAAATCTGCTTCGTAACCATTTGTTGATGCTCGTTTCAAACTTTGAATTGATCACAGGCATGCCGGTCATAGTCGGCTATATCTTCACGTTCATTTTTGGCTCGGCTGTCGGCAGTTTTTTGAACGTCGTTATCCATCGCGTGCCTCGTGAACAGTCGATCGTATTTCCGAATTCTGCCTGTCCGAACTGCAAGAACCCTATCAAAGGTTATGACAATATTCCTGTGCTGAGCTGGCTGTTACTCGGCGGCAAATGTAGAAATTGCAAGAACCCGATATCGGCGCGTTATCCGGCGGTTGAATTGTTTACGGGTCTGCTTTGGCTGCTCGTCTTTTGGCAGGTCGGATTTACACCGATGCTGCCCGTGGCGTTCGCATTTGTTTCGGCGATCGTTGCTTTGATGTTTATCGACGCCGAGCACATGATCTTGCCGAATGTGATCACGTATCCATTTTTTGTCATCGCGATAGCAGTTCGTTTGATATTTCCTATCGTGTTTGGCGTTGATTATTTTGGCGATTCGGTCCATGCACCGATGGCGGGAATGTCTGGTTCGCCGCTTTGGCTGATCTCGCTTGTCGGTGCAGTTCTTGGCGCACTTGCGGGCGGTGGTTCGCTCTGGCTTGTTGGTGAACTTTGGAAACGATTTCGCGGCGTGGATGCGATGGGCTTGGGCGACGTAAAGATGATGCTTGGCATTGGAGCGATCCTTGGCTGGCGTCTGTCTGTTCTTGCAATCTTTATTGCGGCCTTTACCGGTGCGGTGATCGGCCTTGCCGTCGTCGCGAAACAGAAAGATCGCGATATGCAAACTCAAATTCCGTTTGGGATCTTTCTAGGGATCGGGTCGATCGTAGCCCTCTTATTTGGTGAAATTATCGTCCGCTGGTATCTCGGGAATTTTATTAGTTAACTCGCGTTCGATTCAACACATTCGCTTGAGCAGAAGAATGTTTTCGAGTTGAGCTTTATCGCCCGACTTTCCGCAACCCAAGTTCCGCATTTAGCGCAATTCACAAGTTTTCCCGCCGGTTTTAGTTCAGGCTCGGCATTCGGCCGCGGCATACTTCTAACATTCGCACGCATGCCCTTCAGCATTCGCCAGATCTGCAAACCTGCCACTAGCTGTTTGCGATAGCGGTATGCGGTTAGGCCGAGCAGAACCGCGATGACTGCTAATATCAGAAAGAATTCTCTCATTGTTTGACAGGCGGTTGCGTCGCAAGGACGTTTGAAAGTTCGGGAATCGCCGGGTTAGTGTTGTCAACGGATTTTAATTGTTCCAACGTCTTCGCCGCCTCGACAGCTTGGCCATTTGCCCACAACGCCTGGATCATAAATTGAAGTGCCCGTTGGTTATTACTATCAAGTTCGATCGCCTTTCGGAATTCGGGGATCGCCAGGTCGTACTCGGGAGGTTCGTTCAAAGAATATGTCAATGCAAGGTCGGTCAGCACATTCGGATCCTTTGGTTTTAGTGCTGACGCTTTTCGGTAGACTTCTCTTGCGGTCCTGAAGCCTGACTTGTCAGTTCCAAAATTCGCCTTGTCGAAATGTGCGTTGCCTAGCATAACAAGCGCGTCGTAGTCTTTCGGATCCGCTGTGCTAACCCGTTCGAGCAGTTTGATCGATTCCGATAGAAGTCCGGCATTCTTCTCCATCGCAGCATAGCGATAAAGGCCGATGCCAAGCTCTTTGCTGAATTTGATGTTGGTTGGATTCGCCTCGGCTTCGGCGATCTTTGCACGGATGTCCTCTTCAGACAATGTAAATCGGGATGTCTTTGCTTCGTTCTCCGCTGAAAGTTGCGTCAGACGATCGTTCTCTTTCTTCAAACCTTCAATCTCGCCGCGGTTGAAAGAATTCGCGATCAAAAATCCGCCTGTGAAACTCAGAAAGACGGTCGCCAGCATTATCAATAATTGCTTTGTTTTCACCTTCGGGCAGTTTAACAAATCGGTATTCCAACAAAAAACGCCGCACCCTCTGGAACGGCGTCGAAATTAAAACTTTTGCTGACCTAATCCTTCTTTCCGTCGGACGGAAGAAACGGCAGATCGTCGGCTCTTCGTCGGATCGGCGGATCGGTCGCACGTCGTCTCGGGATCGCACTTGTATTTCGACGATCGACGCTTCCGGCAGGAAGTCCTTGGCCGTGTACTGCTTCAACAAGAATTCGTGTGATCTCCTGCGACAATGTTCGGTGTTCGGCCGCCGCTCTTCGCCGCAGAGATTCCTTTAGTTCGTTAGGCACGTATGCGCCGATGAAAACACCTTTTCGGTTCGCCATAAAATTTAAGTTTTAACCCAGAATTGAAGTGAACGCTAATTTACGGAGCATGCCTGTAAGCCGAATTTTGTATCCCGAATAATCGGAATGGCGACCATTCATCTAGGCCTGTCGTTACCAACAGGCTCAAGCGATCTACCCGGAAACGCTGCCGGCTTTCGCCGAGCGACGGACGGGCAGCCCGAACGCGTTTCCCTATTTGATCTTGCACCGCGAGGAGTTTACCTGGCCGTTCGTGTTACCACGGACGCCGGTGAGCTCTTACCTCACCCTTTCACCCTTGACCTTTCGCAAGGCAGGTTTACTCTCTGTTGCACTTGTCGTCATCCCAACGAATCAGGACGCCCGGTCGTTATCCGGCTCGCTGCCCTACGGTGTTCGGACTTTCCTCCTTTGATTAAAAGGCGGCCGCCCGGCATGCTCCGCTTCATAGCCCGAGAATTATAACAAAAATTGTTGAACATCCAAATGCAGTTGATCGAATCGAACTAGTGCACTATATCTTCCGTAGGTTTAGGAAATCGGTTGGAAAAAGGTGGAGCCATTTCTTCTTGATCTCTTCAAGCAAAAGATTCTCGATGTCTTCTGCCGTGGATAGCAGCATCGTACGAGCAGCAAACTCGGCGACCTCCTCAAACGCGATGCCTTCGATAACACGCATTATGCGTTCTATCGAATGCAAATTCATACTAAAGTCAACGGCTCCAAGACCGATCAACAGCGGTGTATAAAATGGCGACCCGGCCATTTCGCCGCATACCACGATCGGTTTAATTGCTTTCTTTCCCGCGTCGATCACCTGCCTGATGGCCCGGATAACGGCCGGATGAAGAGTGCGGAACCAATTCGAGACACTCTCATTGTCGCGATCTACGGCGAGAATATATTGCACGAGATCGTTCGTACCGAGACATGCAAAATCAACTTCGCTCAATATCTCGTCGATCATCAAAACCGCAGAAGGCACTTCGATCATTGCTCCGAAACGGACATCACCGGATCTTTTACCTGAATCCGTCAATTCTTTTCGCTGTTCCGAAAGAATTTCTTTCGCTTGCCTGATCTCCGCCAGGCCTGTGACCATTGGCAGAATGATGTCGATCTTATTTCCAACAGAAGCTTGTAAGATCGCCCGAAGCTGGCATTTGAGCTGTTTGGATTCCTCGATGGCAAGGCGAATGCCGCGGCGGCCAAGTGCCGGATTCTTTTCTCTGAGGCCGAAGCCTGAATCCATTTGCCTGGTGCCGACATCGAATGTACGGATCCGAATTCCGTGGTCGCCGGCTGCTTCGGCAAGTTTTCGGTAAGAACTAACCTGTTGACGTTCCGATGGGAAGCCGTTGTATCGGTTGAATAAAATTTCCGTTCGAAAAAGGCCTACACCTTTCGTCCCGAATGCCTTAGCATCGTTGACGCTTTCAGAAGAATCAGCATTCAACCGTATTGAGATCTTGCGACCGTCAATCGTCCTAAGGTCACCAGAGGTATTAACTTTTGTTATCGAACGAAGCGCGGTCGTTGCAGGCTTTCCTTTCGAATATTGTGAAAGCGTCGATTCTGTCGGAGACAGGATCGCTTCGCCGCGAAATCCGTCAACTATTACGTCTTGCCCGCTGCCGACAAGACGCAAAAGGTTGCGGATACCCGTGACTGCCGGCAGGCCTTGTTCGCGTGCAAGTATGAATGTGTGCGAAGTCCAGCCGCCGTGTTCGGTCAAGCAACCCGCAATATGGCCCGAACCGAAATCGACTATGGTTGATGGACTAAGTTCACTGGCTGCTATGATGACCCCCTTTGGGATCTGGCGAAGCGACCCTGACGATTTTGCAAATGACGATAAAACTCGATCCACAACGTCTTGGATGTCGAAGTATCGCTCTCGCATATGCTCGTCGGGGATCGACTTGAACCGTGAAATGTATTCATCGCCGATGCTCGAAACCGCCCACTCTGCGTTTACTTTTTCGCGCTGAATGAGTTCTTCAATGCGGTTTCGGAATGATCTGTCGTCGAGGATCGCGATGTGTGCCGAGATGATGTCGGCCCGAGCTTTCGACGAGCGAACGGAACGCAAAAGCCGGCCAAGCTGACCGAGGGAGGTTTTAAAAGCCGATTCAAGTTTTTGGATTTCTGAAGGAACGAAGCTTTCGTCAATAGCTGCACGAACGTATTGACGCTTTTGTCCGTGCAACGGAACGATCTTGCCGATCGCAATACCGCGAGCTACCGGGAGTCCCATTAAGCGGATCTCACCGGTTGTCGAATTCTTGGAAATTAAACTGCCTTCGAATTTCATTTTTGCGGCAGTGAACGGCAATGGCCAGTTATCCCTGCGACGGGAAATAGGGTTTAAGAAGGCCCGCAAATGCAGCCAGATTTCGAGTCTGAATAAGCAGCTCACCGGGGCCGGTAAACTCTGCCACATATCCTTCGCCGCTCATCATACTTCGGAAAAAACCACTCTTGGCTGCCTTTCGAAGGTTATAATGCATGTGTCCTTCCCACGCGACGAGATGACCAGTATCGACAACGTATTGTTCGCCGGAACGTAGTACCTTTCTATGGATCGCACCGAACGAAGATACTAACAACAAGCCCGTCCCGCTTACCTCCAGAACAAAAAGGCCTTCTCCGCCAAAGAACGATTTCGCCCCACCGAATTTTGTATCCACCGCAAGACTCGTATCGCCCGCCAGATACGAACTTCCCTGAACCTTGAACGTTTGGTTCTGCATTTCAATGCCAACAATATCGCCGGGCGAACCCGGAGCAAGCGTGACCTCACCCGGACCATTTTTTGCCGTAAAGGTCGAAACAAAGGCCGATTCACCGCCTACCGCACGCTTTAACGCGCCAAATACGCCGCCTTTCATCTGCGAGTGAAGGTCGATGTTTCCCGACATTGACACCATTGCACCGGCTTCGGCGTTGATCGTCTGTTCCGATTGAAGCTGAACGATCGCCAAAGCGAAGGAACCGGGATGTTTGATCTCCCAAGTGTAACCGCGGCCCTGACCGCGACCGTCAAGATCAACATGAAATGCACCACCCGATGTTCCTTGTGCGCTCGAACTATTTGGGACGGCATTACGCGACGGTTGGGGAGTATGAGGAATAGGTTGAACAGGCGGCTCTTGTTGGATCGGAGGTGCCACCGCAGGTTGCTGCTGGATAGTGAATCCGCAGGAGCCGCAAAAACGAGCTTCCGAAGCCAATGGAACAGTACATTTTGGACAGTTCATATGACAATTCCCTTTGATTTTTCGACGATGATCTGGCTTGCTTCCTCGGCGTTTGCCGCGAAATCAAGATACGCAACATCTTGAGCCGAGACGACCAAGTTCGATTGCCAACTATCGACTACATCTCGCCAACAATCGCCAATGAGTACGAGCGGACGGCGATCGAGAACGCCGGTCTGAAGCTTATTCCAAACAAGCGAGATCTCGGTAACCGTTCCCATTCCGCCCTTAAAAGCAACAAAACCGACCGATCTGGTGATCAGATTCTGAAGCCGTTCGTAGAAATGATTAGTCGCTACTTTATCCGTTAAATATCGGTTGGGTTCCGACTTGAACTGATTCATCACAATACCAAAAACTCGACCACCGGCATCGCGGGCTCCACGCGAAGCAGCCTCCATCACGCCGAGATAGCCGCCGGTACAGATGGTAAAACCGGCTTTGGCCAACTTAAAGCCAAGGTCTTTGGCATCAAGATACTCGGGCGACGTGCTAGAGCATTTTGAGCCGCCGAAGATGGTTACAATTTTTTGATTTGATGTTTGTTCCACTTATTTTGAGGGTCGTTTCAGGCTTTAGTAGTTTTCGACGAGACAATTATATCGAACACAAGTTAAATCACAAATTCACGACCCGGTCGCCGCCTCCTCAGGAGTCCGGTTGCCAGCATCGTGAATTGCCTGCTCTGTGTTCGTAAACAACAAGATCAGTCCGCCGACGACAAAAAAGACTATCAACGCAAGAATTGCCTGACGATATGAACCTGTCGATGCGACGATTATCGAAAATGTGAGAAGGCCCATCCAAGACGTGCCTTTTTCCGATATCTCATAAAAGCTAAAAAATGAGGACTCCCTTCCCTGTGGGATCATTTGCGAATACAGCGATCGCGAAAGAGATTGTGTTCCGCCAATTACGAAGCCGATCGCAGCCCCGAGGTACCAAGCCTGACTTGATTCGGTCAAAAACCCATAAGCGAAGATCACAATGCCGGCCCACCATAACAGCGACAAAAGGATCGTCGGTTTTGTGCCGATCTTCCGAGAAACACGTTCCCAGAAAAGTGATCCAAAAAAAGCAAAGACCTGGGTTTCAAGAAACAACATAACTAGGAAGATAGGGTTAGCCGGAAGTCCCTTTGCGATAAACAGCTCCTGTTCGACAAAAACTGATGCTTGATAGATCACTGTTTGGATTCCATCGTTATAGAAAAGGTATGCGACCAGAAAAAGTAACGTATGTTTCAGCTTAATAAATTCGCGCAGTGTTTGCCCTATCTCACCGAATGCCAGGGAAACCAAATTCTTGTCTTTGGGACGGACTTTTGCCACACCGCTATTTTTTAGTAAAACAAATGTAATTATTGCGAACCCGCCCCACCAGAGTGCTGCCGCCACCAAACAGATCCGAACAGCCATTCCCTGCGAAATTCCAAGCGATTCATGAAAATTGAGAAGCAATAAATTGCCAACCAGCATTATCGAGCCGCCAATGTATCCCAATGCATAGCCTCTCGCTGAGACCTTGTCTCTCTGATCTGCGGTAGCGATGTCGCTTAAGAAGGCGTTATAAAAAACCAAACTTGTTCCTATCGATACGTTTGCAACGATCAAAAGCAAGCATCCAAAAAGATAATTGTCGCCTTCGATAAAAAACATCAAACATCCCGCGACAACGCCAATGTAGCAAAGCACCATCATGAAAAGCTTTTTAAGGTTCGAATAATCGGCGATAGCGCTCAAAAAGATCATCAAACAGGCTTGGATCAAAACGCCGACAACGGTCGTCGCAGACGTCAGGGATTTTGCCGTCACTGAACCGAATCCGAGATCAAATACAACGCCATTCTCACCGACATATGATTGGGCAAGATTTGTCAGATAGGGGGCGATCAATACACCGATGACCGTTGTGTAATAGGCCGAATTGGCCCAATCGTACATCATCCATCCGAATATCTGTCGGCGGTCATTCTTACCTTGGCTTCTTGACATGGCTAATTTAGTGTACTTTCCCGACTTTGCAGAGTAGCGTCTATAATTCTAAGATTTAACCACATTACGCTTATATTTGTAGTTCTCAACTTTCACTGGTTAAATTACTTAGCCTGCGGACGGGTAACCTTGACATTTTAACTAATATGGATATAAAGTTCCCTAGAAGTTCCTGCAAATTGATGCAACCAAATGCATTTCACGAATAACTTTTCGAAGAATGCGGTCTCTTGAGGCCGGTTCTCTGATTCTGGTCTTTTTTTGATGGGAGGGATATAAATGTTTAAGTTTAACTTTAATGGGTCCTTTAAGTTCCTGGTTTTAGGAGCTGTGACTCTTTCGGCTACGGGCCTTGCCCTGTTTTTGGGTGCATCGAGCCCAATTGCGGAAGCACAGTCCAAGACTATTGGCCAACGCGAATCGATCATTGCGGATTT
>JBGTKQ010000102.1:0-6005 GCA_041744555.1 Pyrinomonadaceae bacterium | reverse complement strand
ATGAAAAAATTCAAGAAAACAGCGAGTTAATCACCGAATAGAAATGGATCTACAGCCAGAAAATTTACAGGGTTTACCCATACGTTCAACGCCCCGCGGAGATATGGATCTCGTTCCACTCGACACTTTTGCCTACGAATTTCAGGGCAAGGAGATCTGGGTGAACTTTGAGATACCAGAATTCACTGCAATTTGCCCATTTTCGGATTTCCCGGATTTCGCGATACTTCGCTTGAAGTACGTTCCAAACGAAAGGTGTATAGAATTGAAGAGCCTAAAACTTTACATCAACTCGTTTCGTGATATCAAGGTCTTCCATGAACACGTGATCAACATCATTCTAGACGACTTCGTAGCGGCCTGCGATCCGCTCAAGGTCGAGCTCGAAGGCGATTTCCATGTTCGCGGAAACATCAAGACAGTTGTAAAAGCAAATTACGCAAAGCCGTAAGATGAATGTACTCCCGCAAAGTTACGTAACCGGTTGATTGTTCGTGGACTGGTCAATTCCGAAGCCTATTTCCGTCGAAGCGTTACCAGGATAGCGTCGCCGATCTTTCGTTCGCCTTCTTTGTCGGACGGCGTGTTGACGACCTTGCCGTCAAGAAACATCGCCGTCGAACCGCCCCCGTCAAGATTCATTGCATCGACCGCACCGAGCGATAGAAGATATTCTGCAAGCTCGTTCAAATTCATACCGACACTAACACCCGGCTGACGGCCATCTACGGTGACCATCAGAAACTTGCCATCTTTCATCTTCGCAACCGCCGTCCGCGGATGCCGATTGAAAACAAAAGCCCGCGAAGCCTTTTCCTGCTCCCAGGTAATGTCGATCTTGCCGTCCTTGATGAGTTGGGGAACACCATTCGTGATGTCTTCCGCAGTCGTGTAAAAGCCCCGATTATCGACACTGAGGCCGTCAGCGCGTCGGATGACCCTAAAAGTGTTTTCGAAATCGCCAGGCTTAGAAACCGCATTCTTTGCGAAGTAAAGAATGTTATTCGATTTCTCCAACGCATCCTTCCCGAGCGAAACCACGAGTCCGTCTCGCGGAATGGGAGTGTTTCCCTTGTTTTCAAAGATCTCTGCTCGGCGACAGAGTCGACGAGATTCATTAGTTTGGCAATCCGTCATGGCAATCTCGATCCCCCCGGAATCCGTCAGTGTATTAGCGTTAAAATCGGGGGTGAATAATATGATTTCCGTAGATTTCCTTTCCCGATTGATTCCGTCGAAACTAACTACGCTGTCGGTGCCGAAGCCGACAATTGCCTTGGTTTTTAGGTGTCCAAACACTACATCTGTGCGCTTCACGCCATTCAGGATGGCGACACCAACTCTGTCATTTGAGCTGTCGCTGACCAGTTGTCCGTCAATCATTAATAGTCCGGAAGCATCACCCGCAAACTCACTTTTGTCCAAGCGAAAGAAGCCGGCGTTGATCGCGGCGACGGCGCCTTTGCGCTTGGCGATGGATGATGTGGTTTCGAGGCCGATGGCTTTGTCGAGGGCGTGGTGGACGTCGAGCCGAACCTTAGTCAGATCGAGCCTCAGTAGGTTTATTTTTACTGGGTCTTCGCCGATCTTGTGTTCAACCTGAGCGTGCTCGACGCCGTCGTGGAAGGTCTTAAAATCCTGGGCTGAAGATTCACCACAGAGGACAAAGAAAGAACCTAGGAGTAAAACCCATTGCTTGAAACGGACGAATCTGACAATGGTAGTCGAATTAGCGGATAAATAGGAATTTTGTCTCACAATCTCTGTGGCCTCCGTGCTCTCTTTGGTGAAATAAGACTTATAATACCTACCAAATGCGGATCAACGAAAGAGTCATTCAGCTAAATGACAGACCGATAAACGAAAATGCTCAATACGTTCTCTATTGGATGCAGATGTTCAAGCGGACGTCGCACAACCACGCCTTGATCCATGCAATACGGAAAGCGAACGAATTGAAACTGCCGCTTGTCGTTTATGAAGGGCTGAAATACTACTATCCGTGGGCAAGCGACCGGATTCACACTTTTATCCTCGAGGGTGTTGAGGAAAAGCGAAAAGAGTTTGAACGGCTCGGTATTCGATATATTTTTTACCTACAGAAAGACAAAAATTCGCCAAAGCAAACTGTTGCAAAACTCGCCAAAGACGCAGCCTGTATCGTGACGGACGATTTTCCGTGCTTCATCATTCCGCAGCACAACGAACGCATTTCAGAGAAAGCGAGCGTTCCGGTTTACGCAGTCGATTCTAACGGCATCATCCCGATGGCTAAGTTCGGCAAGGAAGAGTACGCCGCTTACACGATCAGGCCAGAGATCAACAAGCTACTCGATAATTATCTAAAACCGCTAGTAGAAGAAACCGTTGATATCAAAAGCTTGGATCTCGAGATCGATTGCCCGGAAACCGCTATCACCTCTGCGACTGTCGGTAAACTCGTTGCTGAATGCGACATTGATCACACCCTAAAGCCGTCAAACCAGTACCATGGCGGTACCGCAAGCGGACGCGAGCGTTTAAAGAAATTTGTAGAGGAGATCTTGCCTGATTACGACAAGGCCCGAAGCAAACCGGACCGCGATGGTTCTTCCAGGCTTTCGTCTTATCTGCATTTTGGTTTTCTATCGCCGCTTGAGATCGCTTTCGCTGTTAGAGCATCGGATGCGCCACAGGAATCCATCGACGCCTATCTCGAAGAACTGATCGTCCGCCGCGAGCTTTCGTACAATTTTACGTGGCACAACCCGAAGTACGATTCGTTAGAATCTTTACCGGCTTGGGTACAGCAAACGATGCGCGAGCACGCTGACGACGAACGTCAATTTAATTACACGCTCGAAGAATTAGAAGCGGGCGAAACGCACGACGAGCTTTGGAACGCGGCTCAACGCGAAATGGTCGTAACCGGCGAGATGCACAATTATGTGCGGATGCTTTGGGGAAAAAATGTGATCGCCTGGTCTGCTTCGTATGAAATCGCTTTCGAAAAACTCGTCCATCTCAACAACAAATACTGTCTCGACGGCCGCAATCCGAATTCGTACGCCGGTATTCTTTGGTGTTTTGGCAAACATGATCGTGCATGGTTCGAACGCCCGGTTTTCGGCAAGATACGCTATATGACGAGCGGCAGCACCGGAAAGAAATTTGATGCGAAGAAGTACATTGAATGGACGAACGGTTTAGAGTGAATGCGTTAGCCGATCTATGCCCTGCCATCTGTCGTTCCAATCAAAGCATTCCGTGCCGCTAAAGCGTTTTTTGTAATCGTAGAACGATCGGCCTGCGTAGGCGTATCCAAGGTAATAAAACTCTTTGCCATGTTTGATCGAATACTCGATCTCTTTTAGCAGCGTAAAAATACCGAGGCTACGACCGGTCATCGCGGGTTCAAACATTGCATAGATGCCGGAGGTCGAGTGGAATCCGACATCCATGTAACTGATCGCCACGAGCGTGCTGTTGTCCCTGACGATTACTTGTTTTGCGTGGCACGGAGAATTCGATGGGTTTGGCGAAAGAAAATTGTAGAGAGAATCAGGCACGCCGTGATCAAACCGAGTCTTGTGACGTTCAAATAGATCTTCGGCTTCCGGGCCGATCGCGATCGGAACGATATCAAAATTTAGATCCTCGTTTCGTCGAAGCACGCGTCGCTGACTCTTGGAAAGCCGGAAGTTGGCGAGTTCGATTCGAAGCGGAAGAACCAACCGAAGTTCATCGCGAAGAAACCCAACATTATAACGGAAGAAATGCGTGCCGAAATGACGCCATCCGTTTGCCCAGAGAGAATCCATTTGCTCGGGCGGGACGAAATCGGCAACGAACTCTTCGTTGATCAATCGGAAATGCTCGGTCTGCATCAATAAATATTATGAATCTAAACGGTTCGAAAAAGCATTCTAAATCAACGCTTGCACGAAAGCCCTGCAAGCGTTGCGAATTGCCGATGATGTGGAGAAAAAAGTGGAAACGGGACTGGGACGACGTGAAATATTGTTCTAGTAGATGCCGTCAGAACCGCAACTCCGGCGGAGGTTCAATTATCACCAATTAACGCTTCCTTCCTTTGAGGTATCGATCTGAGTTAGCTCGACGCCCTCGTTATAGAAAAAGATCTTCATATTATCGAACAGAAACTGGTGTGAATCCGGGTTTGAAACATCAAGCCCGAAATGATTGATTAACTGTTTCTGCTTTTCCTGCCATTCGCCCCAACAGCCCTTGCACATTTCCTCGCCGATCTGCTGCCCGAGTTCGGTCGGTATCGGAGCAAACCCAATAGGTTCCGTCTTCTGCCCGCAGCGTCCGCACGTAAATTTTTCACCAAATAAAGCCATGGTCGGATTTTACCACAGAGAACACAGAGGTCACAGAGTTAATAACCAAGACGTGGGTTAATGGTTTAGTGAAATTTTCGGCGTCTCTGCGATTAATTCTTTTCTGCCGCCTTGATCGCCGCGAGTACGTCCTCGTCCGACGGTTTGAAAAGGCTTAACGCCTGGGCCTTGCTGTAGGTGATCTTGCCGTCTTTATCGATAACAACAACGCCACGGGCCGAACGGCCGGGCAGCCACGATTTCATATCGTAAGCGGACGAAACGCTTCGGTCGGTGTCGGCGAGAAGTTTTAAAGGCAGCTCGTTCTTTGCGGCAAAATCCTTGTGCGATTCGACCGAGTCCGTCGAAATACCCACAACCTCGGCACCGGTCGCCTGATACTCCGACCAATGATCCCGCACCGAACAAAGCTGCGCCGTACAAACCGGCGTATTATCACCCGGATAAAAAAGCAGCACAACCGTCTTGCCACGATGATCGCTTAACGTCCAATCATTTCCCTCGCTATCTTTTAAGGTGAAGATATGTGCAGTTTCGTCGTTTTTCATTTCTGATTTTCCTCAGACACTGTTCTTAACTCTGCGATTAGCTTGTTCGCTTCCACAAACAATTCTAGCCACTCGCTCGTGCCATCATCGAAATTTTCCAATTCTTCATTCGCAACAAAACGACCCTGAGTAGTAAGGATGAAGAACTTAATGCCGTCCTCGCTCGGAGTGGCGATATCATCTGATCTATGAGCTTTTGCCACATACTCCTGAGCTTTTCTAACAAGTCCTTTCGCAGCAACCCTGACTTTATCGTGTCCGACGCCACCGATCATTCCGCCACCGCTGCTCGTGTACATACTGGCGTCCCCGCTTGAGAATGATGCAAAGGTAAGAATTCCCTTACCTACATTCCAATCCATAACAACGCCATACGTTATTGGGGCGTTCGAACTTAAGTCTATTAAAAATTGGTCCGGCGGAAACTGCAATGCTTGAGAACGCAACTCAAAGTATGGGGAATCCGACTGTGGCTGGGTGCTGTTCTGGGCGTCAATTTGGTTTTTTTCTTGAGGCTGCCCAGAGGGACTCTGGAGAAGTTTCCACAGCGTAAATGCAGCTGCTACGAGAATAACGAACCCTAGAGTTATGTATATCAATTTCATGGGTATGTTGGGTTAATCTACTATGAAATCCCGTATATCCTTAAACGGCTTTTCCGGGTCATTGAAATCCGGACGGTAATAATAAGATGCCGATTCGTATTCCTGCATAAAGCCTTCGTCCATTCCGAGGGTTTCTAAGAGCGACACAGCGGAGAACCATTCGCTTTCGGAGATGCGGCGTGATAAAAGAATATATCTGTCGTCGGTCGCGGCCTTGTTTGTGGCGTAGTATTGGGCCATGAGGGAAATGGCGGTTTTGGGGGACAGCTCGTTGCGGATCCAGCTGAGGTTTGATTCGATGTCAGCGATTCCGTTTGGCAACACCAGCAAACGGATCATGAGGCCGCGTTTTAGCAGGCCGTCCTCGCCAAAGACGAGATGGTCACCCATTTGGCGGTGCATTTCTCTGATCGCGGCTCGGGCGTGTTCTTTGTAGTCGCGAACCTTCGAATACTGAAAACCGGCATCGGAATCTGCGTATTTAAGGTCTGGAAGATAGATATCGACAA
>JBGTKQ010000101.1:0-18556 GCA_041744555.1 Pyrinomonadaceae bacterium | reverse complement strand
GTCTTTGACGATCTCGAGGGCGTGGTTGACGTCGTTTCGGGCTATTCGGGCGGCCACACCGAGAATCCGACATACAAAGAAGTTTGTTCAGAGACGACCGGCCATGCCGAAGTCACGCAGATAAAGTTCGACCCATCAGTGCTTTCGTATGCCGATCTGCTGCGTGTTTTCTTTGCCGTGCACGACCCGACTACGCTGAACCGTCAAGGCAACGACATTGGCAGTTCATACCGCTCCGCTATCTTTTATCATTCCGACGAGCAGAAGCAAGCCGCTACCGAGATCATTGACGAAGTAACGAAAGAAGCCGTTTACGATAGCCCGATCGTTACCGAACTTACTGCGTTCGATAAATTCTGGCCGGCTGAAGATTATCATCAGGAATATTTTGCGAATAATCCGACACAGCCTTACTGCATGGGGGTAGTGGCTCCAAAGGTCGCCAAGTTTCGTCAGAAATTTGTTTCTCGTCTCAAACGAAAGAATTAGCTTGACGCGATAAACGTTGTTGGTTAATGTTTAGTTAGCGTTAACCCCCCCACCTTTAGGCACCTTCCCAATTCTCAACTCAAATAGAAGCAAACCAACTGGCCGTTTCTCGGCACGCATTCAAATCATAGGAAGCGTCATTTACATGAAATCACTAACAACTCGTCGACTAGTGCGCCTAGTCGCCGTTACGGCTCTATCAACTGCAATTATTGCAACATCATTGCCTACCCGACCGATCGATGCACAGAAGGATGAATCTTCGGAAGAGTTCTTCGCCGGATCGATCTCCGGGCGAGTGTTTCAAGATTTTAACGGGAACGGAACCTTCGATTCAACGACGACGATCGCAAACAATGGTTTCGGTATGATCAGCGTTGCGATCGATCGCGGTGTCCAAAACGTTGAAGTGCGTGCTTACAACACGAGCGGCGCAAACGTAACAACCGGAGGTGTCGTTCTTACAGACACGGCAGGCACGTATTCGGTCGTGACAAACGATGCAGGATCCGGCCCGTATCGAGTCGAATTTTCGGCATTGCCTTCAGGATTTTTGCCGTCAGCACGAAATACTGATTCTGTTAATGGTGGTGCCGCGACCTCTTCGGGTTCAACCGTGCAGTTTGTTTCTACACCGGCGACAGGAGTGAACCTTGCCGTAAATCATCCGTCCGACTATTCGCAAGACAATCCGGAAGTTGCGGTATCTATTTACGTCTCGGGAAACCAGATAACGGGCGTTAACAACAGCATTCCGGTTTTGTCCACATTTCCCTATTCAGCCGGAAGCACGGATACGGCGACTTCCGCGAATCTTGCGCTTTACGACGCACCCGCGGCCAATCCGCTGGATGTAGCAGCAAACCAAGCAGGGCCTGTTTATGGCTTGGCATATGCACGGCAGACGCGGCGTCTGTTCGCAGCCGCATATTTTAAACGCCACGTCGGCTTTGGTCCACAGGGGCCAAATGCGATCTACGTGATCGACCGAACGGGCCTCGGTTCTGTGACTGATTTTTTCACAGTTACCGGAACTTCCACCGATTCGCATGACAATTCAAACTATCCTCGGGACAATAACAACACCGGTTGGAATGCTGTCGGTAAAACAAGTCTCGGCGGTATCGCAATTTCAGAAGACGAATCGACGCTCTACGCCGTCAATTTGGCGAATAGAACGCTTTATTCGTTGGACGCATCTACCGGAGCTCAGATAGCGAGCCAGGCAGTGCCGACGAATCTTCCCTTGCCATCGGGAACATGTCCGGCGGCCGATGCAAGGCCTTTTGCGGCCCAGATCTATCGTGGCCAATTGTATGTGGGACTTGTCTGCAGTGCCGAATCAAGCGCGAATGTCGATAGTTTTACTGATTCGAACGGGAACGGGATTCACGATTCGGGTGATTATTTTATTGATGCAAATCTGAACGGTGTCCGTAACACAGGGGAAAGTTATCTTGAGCTGACCGGAAACGGCTCTTATAATGCCGGCGAAGCATTCGTGGATGGTGACGGAAACGGAGTTTATAATCTCGGCGATGCTCGAAACCTGCGTGCATATGTCTATGCTGTGAATCCGACAACACTTGCATTCGGAGCGACGCCGGTTTTCCAAATGCCTTTGAACTATCGACGCGGCGTGAATACTGCTACGCAAGGTGCAAACGGTGCGTGGAGGCCATGGTCGAATGTTTACCGTAACGCCTCAACCAACTCGACTAGAACCGTTTATTCCCAGCCAATGTTAAGCGACATTTCGTTCGACAACGGCAATCTCGTGCTCGGACTTAGAGACCGCGTCGGCGATCAGGTTGGAAATGGTTCTTTGTCAGATCCCGGCAACCCGAGCAACGTAACGTTCTATCAACCGCGAACAGCAGGAGATGTGATAAGAGCTTGTGGAACGGTGGGCGCGTGGACCGTCGAAAACAATGGTCGCTGCGGAGGAACAGGATCCGCACCGCAAAACGTAGCCGAAGGTCCTGGCGGCGGCGAGTTCTACTTCGGAGATGCCTTTTCGCTCAGCGGTGCATTTATAGGCCCGGCGGTTAACATACTGGGGAAAGGAAGCAACCACTACGACACCGGGTCAGGTGGCCTTGCTCAACTGCCTGGTGCTCCGGACGTCGTTATCACAAACTTTGACGCAGTTGCTAACGTCCCGGGCACTCTTCACGATGGCGGGATACGATGGCTAAGCAACACCACCGGCGGCTTTACCAAGGGCTATCGGCTCTATGACGGCGACGGCAACGATCCGGACTTCTTTGGAAAGGCCGGTGGCGTCGGTAGCAGTCTTGAGATCTTGTCGGATCCGGCCCCGATCGAGATAGGCAATCGTGTATGGCGTGATACAAATCTTAATGGAGCTCAGGATCCCGGCGAAGTTCCGATCGCGGGTGTAACGGTTCGTCTTTATCGTTCAGGAGTTCTTGTTGGGAGAGCCGTGACCGACGCCAACGGTGAATACTATTTCGTCTCGAGCACGACGATCGACCCAAACACCAGCGACAACATCGGCCAGATAAACGGCGGTATTTTGTACAACACCGCATACGAGGTTCGGTTTGATGATCCGGCAAATTATCTTGCCGCTGGACCTCTGTTTGGTTTGGTCCGGACCTTTCCGAATCAAACCGGCCATTTAGGAAACACTGACTCGTCGGATTCTGACGCTCTTAACGTGATCAATCCGTCAGGGTCACCGGCCGGCATATTTCCAGTGATAAGTTTGACGACCGGAGGTGTCGGTGCGAATGATCACACTTTCGACGTTGGGTTTCGGCTTGGACCATCTGCGGCAAATGTTAGTATCGCGGGTTCAGTTAGGACGGCGTCGGGCAACCCAATTCGCGGTGTGGCCGTTACGCTTACCGATGAGCTTGGCGATGTTCGAGTGACGTACAGCGGAACCTTTGGAAATTATAAGTTCGACAATGTTTCGGCGAGCCGGACCTATCTGGTCGAAGTGGTTTCAAAGAAATACGTTTTCCCTGTACCCGTAGTTGTGGTCACGGCGCATGATGAGCTGAATTTTGCAAATTTCTTCGCTGATGAACGCTAGTTAGTCATTCGGTGTTAGTCTTTTGAACGCGGTTGCATTTCTTGCGGCCGCGTTTTTATAGTTTACCAAGCAGCATCAGGATGCCAATTACAATGAACGCCATGGCGACTATCCGTTGCAGCCATTCCGTTGGCACGTATTGGCTGATCAGGCCGCCAAAAAGTACGGCGAGCAGCGTAACCACTATCAAAGCAAGGCTTGCGCCTAGGAAAACCGAGATCTTGGACTCGGTACTAGCGGTCATCGTGATAACGGCGAGTTGCGTCTTATCGCCGAGTTCAGCCAAAAAAAGCGTCAAAAAAGCGGTACCGAATATCTTCCATTCCATACCGCGAGTCTAGCGCTAAGTGCTTCAGTTTTTATAGTCGGAAAATGTTAACGGCTTCCGCTATTGAGTATGGGCAAAGTTTTGACCTAGTAATCGACCAATTTCTCGAATTGCCGACGAAGAACCATTCGGTCGAGCAGCGAATTGCGACGAGCGAGCACAGCCCGCATTCGGTTGGTAGTGTGATCGAAAAGGTCTTGGTGTTCGGAACTTGTCCTAAGCTGAAAGAGCACGTGGCCGAGAATTGCCGAAACTGCATTCGCGAGCCTATCAGCCGTGATATGCCCGGCGACATAAAGCCGCTCTTCCTTAAATTCAAGTTCGCCCGCCTCAGGAAGCGTGAACGAATAGCGGTCGGCCGTTATGATACATGCGTTGCGGAAGAGAAGTTCGAAGTCGAGCCCCTGTTTGGTAAATGCGGCTGTCGCATTCTTCAACAATTCCAGGATCAACTCCTTGAATTCATCGCGGTCTCGGTCGATCGAACCAAGGTCCAGTATGTCCCGCTCTGCAAACATTGACGAAGCGTTCGTATCGCAAAACCCGTAGGCCATCTTTCGTGCACCGGAAACGATCGCTTCGTCAACAAAAACCTTTGGCGGAGATGGCTCCCGCATGATCAGTTCGATCTCTCGGTAAACATTGATGCGGCCATTCGGCTCTTTTGCCTTTTGAAGAATGCTTCGAAGCGCTGTTTCGCCATCCCGCAAGAGACCGGTCAGATGATCGTACTCGCGGGCATGAACTAGATTTTTTGACCGAAATACTATGTCAGCCTCATAGCTACTAAGTTCAATATGTACGCGGCCAACGAACTGCAACCCGTAAAGATGCTTGACCAAGCTGCCAAGATCGACAAAAGCCGTATTCAAATTTTCGTGGATAGGATCGATGTCCATTGGATTTCCCCTTCTGCTCAAGCGTTCCTTTCAGTTACTTAACTTTGTGCTGAGACGATACTCACAATCGGGCATCGATTCCAGAAACGCACTTGAAAGATCAGGAACTTTGGACACCCGAAGCCGATTTACAATTCTTTACAAATTCGCAAAGACTTTTGCGGAAGGTGCTCCGTCTTAGAACCGGCAATTAAACTTTTTCTCGAGGAGATAGACATATGGCGCAGATAGTTACCCTTTTGCTGATCTTTGTATTTACCGCAATTTCCGGATTCGCGCAGTCGAAGACGACGGATTTTGCCGGAAAATGGACACTCGACACAGCGGCATCAAAGCTTGATGAACGTATGCGAATCGAATCGATGACGATGGCGGTTGCTCAGACCGAAAAGGAAATTTCGATTGAGACTACGACGAAGCGTGCCGCGCCACCCGAGGGTGCGCCGGCCGGACGCGGCGGAGGACGCGGCGGATTTGGTGGAGGTGACGGCAAAACGACATTCAGCCTCGACGGAAAAGAAAGAACGGTAAACCTGGCGGGACCTATGGGAACCTCTATTATAAAATTGAATGGCAAGTTAGATAGCGGAAAACTTAAGACGTCGGATTCCCGAACGATGACTACTCAGATGGGTGAGATCACGATCACAACGAATGAAACTTGGGAACTTTCGGCGGACGGCAAGAAATTGACTGTAAAACGTGAATCCACGACACCGCGCGGAAGTAATTCATCAACACTTGTTTTTTCAAAGGGTTAGTAACTAAAGGAAAAGCTCCTCTTCACTTCATCGGGAGCTTTTCGCATTATTCATCGAACTGAAGTTCTTCCACGATCTCTTTCGCATATTTGCGGGCCAGATCTAATTCTTCGGGTTTCAATGACACGGCACCGACAACTGCATGGCCGCCGCCGCCATATCGTTCGCAGATCTCAGCGATGTTGTGAGTTCGCGGCCGAGGTGCCCACGGGTTGGAGCCAACTGAAATTTTCGTCCGGAAATCACTTTGGCTAACAGAAACAACGTAGGTCGTTTCGGGATGGAAGTAATAAGGAATGAACTTGTTGTAACCTTCGATGCCGGTTCCGACGAGATCGAACGTGACTACGCCCCTTTCGTGCTTTGAACGCTCCTTGATGGTCGCGACGGTCGCCCAATGCTCTTCAAGGATCGGGTCTAGCCGTTCTTTTATCTCGGGTTCCGCGATGACCTCATCAAGCTTCAAGCGCGTAAGCATATTAATGATCTTTTCAACAAAGATCGGATCTTTCTCGCCTTCGATCACCTGCATCAACTTCAAAGCTGACGATTTGAGTTCGACACATTGTGCCGCGTCTTCGTAAAACGCACCGTCGATGATATGAGCCCATTCGATCAGTTCATCGAGAAATGAGTCTTCGAAGCCGAATTTTTCTTTGGCGATGCGGGCGATGTATTCTGCACAAGACGCACTTTTTGTGTCGAGGAATTTTTTGCCCGAACTGTCCGCAAGAAAATGCTGTTCGTCTTCCGGCGTCAGGAAAGCGGATTGGTGATGATCGAACCACCAAGTAAGCCGCTGATCCGGGCAATACTTAAAATCGACGATCGCGTTCTCGTCGCCGTCAAACTGTTCGCGATCGAATGCGTTGCCGGCACGATGCATCGTCGGCGTGTAGCCGATCACTGCGTCGGCATCGACCGTCGAACGATAGAACTTTGTAAAAATTGCGGCGGATGACACGCCGTCAAAGCAATTTCCGTGATAAAGGATCCGAAGTCTCATAGATTACGATTCGCCCGTAGGCAAAACACTCTAGACTAGAGTTCGGACCCCTTTTCGTCAAGTAAGGTAGGCCAACCTTTAATTTCTTGTTTTCAGATATTCAGCAGGGATCAAATTGTCCGGCGTTTCGGCCAACCAGAAAATATTCATTACCCACCAGCGTTTACCGTCGTTTAGAAGCTGGAAGCTATTGATGCCGCGAAGGAAAGGATCTTTGTCGTCCTTTTTGCGAAATGCGTGATAGGTCGAAAAAACTTGCGCGATGTTGCCGAATTGATCGACGCGACGGGCGAGTTCGCGTTCGTGAAATCCGTCTTTTTCGAGTATTGGACCGCTCCCCTTTACGTAGTCCTCGGGCGTCATAAATCTCGCACCGGTTACGCCAGTTTGACGGTTCTTACCCGATGGGATCAGCTTTGCATCCTTGTGAAACAGGGAGCGAAATCGGTCCCAATCGCGAGCCTGGCCGGCGTCGCCGGAGATAACTTCGTAAACAGCCTTCATTATCGAATCGATCGAAGCGACATCGGCAGAGTTGGCTTCTTTGGGCATCGGCTGTGTCGGCGGTGTCTGCGCTGAAACGGAAAACGTGAATGAAAGAAGAAATGCGGCGATCAAGAATGCGTTTTTCATGTCCGGTTTTACGCTGTTCGTTTAAGAAGGTTTCAGCTTCAACGGTTTTGTATTTCTAATGTTGTTTCGAGTTTATCTTGCACCTCTCGCAGAAGATGCGCAAACAGATCGATTCCCGCCCTTTCTTCAATGGTGCGGATCGTAACTTTATAACGCTCCCACGGCTCATCTTCGATCCCAAATATGTTTGGCATATCAACGGCGATGATTCGCATTCGGCGGTCAAGGTCTTCGACCCTCTTTCCCCGTGGCACGATGGCGATGACCTTCCAACAATTGGTGGGAACCGTGATCTTGTTTCGCAGGATGCCGTTCTCACCATAGACTCCGGCGATCTGATAAACGTCGCGGCCATTCCACGCCTGTTTTCGGGCAAATGACTCGAACCGTTCCCACGCCTCCTGATTGAGGGCACCTGTTTGCGGAACGATGTTCGTCATCAAGAACGTCTCTTCATTCAGTTTCTTGTTCGCAAAACGATCGGCACTCGGGACCATGTGTCCGCGATCGAAGCCGCTGCCGGAATAATCGTAATATTGAATTCGATTGAAAGAGTTTGGAAGTCGCGGATCTGCCTCAAATTCCGGCCGCGGGATCGAATCGCCGAGATCGGCCTTTGAAGTCTTCCATGAGACCCAATTTACCGTCCCGCGTAAATCGTTATACGACAGAACCGAGCCTTCGCCGACGATCAGAAAGTTATCTTTATTGGTCGGATCGCTCGATGCGTTGGTCGGATTCCCGAACACCAAATGGATACTTTCCGGAAGGAAAGGCGTTGAACGCGGCACGGTGGACGTATTCGCATCGGGGTTGGGAATTGCGGGTGAACGAAGACGTTCGCAAGCGATCGAGCCGAACGATATGACAAGCAAGAAAAGTACTGTGCGCGGAATTTTCCTACTCAATATATCGGTCATGCAGAATGAGTTTATCAAAGCCGTTCCTTATAGTTTGCTTTGCTAATTCGATTGTTCCTGTCAATAGGATAAAATCAATGTGATGGTCAATTTGCCGCATCTGACAGGATTTTCACGAACGGAACTCACGGAATTATTTCATAAGCTTGGCGAACCGCGCTTTCGTGCGGATCAGATCTTTCGCGGGCTTCATGAACGACGGTTGACGTCGTTTGACGAATTCACCGATCTTCCGAAAGCATTACGGGAGAAATTGTCTGCGTCGGCAAATATCTCAACCCTTTCGGTCGAATCCAGGTTTACTTCCGTTGACGGAACACGACGTTTTCTGATGAAGACACACGACGGTTATCCGGTCGAGACAGTATTTATCCCAACCGAAAATCGCGATACGATCTGTTTCTCATCGCAATCCGGCTGTCCGCTCAAATGTGATTTCTGCCTAACGGCTCGGCTTGGGCTTTTGCGCAATCTTACTGCCGGCGAGATCATCGAACAGATCATCATTGCGCTGAACAATGTGTATGACGTCGGAATCGAAACGCCGCACGGAACAAATCTGGTCGCAATGGGCGAGGGCGAGCCTTTCTTAAATTTCGAGAACTTGATCAAAGCACTTGATCTAATGGCAGACGAAAAAGGTCTGCATATTGTTCCCGGCCGCGTTACCGTTTCAACCGCGGGCATCGTGTCCAAGATACACGAGTTTGCAAAGCTCGAACGGAGGCCGAATCTGGCTATCTCGTTAACTGCGGCAAACGACGAGCTAAGAGACCGGTTGATGCCGATAAATAAGCGCTGGCCGATCGCTGAGCTTATGGTTGCCGCAAAAGTGTTCGAGAATACGCTGAAGCGCGGTGAACGATTTACATTTGAATACGTTCTTTTGGGTGATGTTAATGACTCCACCGAACACGCACGTGAGCTTGCGGCTCTTCTTCGTGCGAACGATCTGAAGAAAGTTAAGATCAACCTAATTCCGCATAATCCGGCAGAGCCGCTCGAATATCAGCCGTCGTCGCCCGAGATGGTGCGGCAATTTAAGGAGACTCTCGAATCGCTTGGCGTTTCTGCGTATGTTCGCACGCCTCGCGGACGCGACATATATGCAGCGTGCGGTCAACTTGCGGCAAAGGCTGCATAGACCCGAAAGTTAAGTTATGGAACTGTTAATTCCCGGACTGATCTTGGTCGCACTGATGGTCTGGGCTTCGACGAAGATAAAGCGTGACGCCGAAGCCGCCTTCGGTGCCGAAACTATTGAAACCGACGATCTAAAGGTAAAAAAGCCCGATGGCTTTCTCCACGTTTTGAATGACGACTCTGGTCTAGCATTTCGCGCGTATTCGAAAGAATATGGTGCAAACGAGGCAAATGGAATAAGAAAGGCCACAATTGACATTGAGATACTTGACGGAATCGAACCGGAAGAACGGTTTGCTGAGCTCGAAACCGAATTGGGCGAGCTTTCGAATGTTGAAAAGTACTTGGATGGCGAAGAAATTGCCATTTCGTTTACAACTGAGTTCGTTGATGATGAGATAGACTTTGAACGGGTCTATAGATTGGTAAAACGAACAGATCGGCCAAATCGGCTTTTCGAAATGAAGATCACGGCCTTGGCGAAGTACAAAAATGACTACGTTGTAAAGTTAGAAGATTTCGTACGCAGTTTTCGGGCAAAGTAGGAATGGGTTTAGCTCATCCAATATTTCTAAAGTCATAATTATCATGAGAATATCAAAATACGTTATAGCAATTACGGCATTATTATTTGTCGGAGCAGTAGCCGATGCGGCGGCCCAAACGGTCAGCGGCTCGATCGGAAATGGAACTGCCGCAAAGGGATCGGCCACCCGCGGTGCGATCGTTCTTTCTATACCGGGAAATCTGCACGTAAATTCTTCACGGCCGAGCAGTGAGTATTTGATCCCAACATCGGTCAGAATTTCAGGAAAAGGCGTGCGCATCAGCAACGTCACGTATCCGCGTGGCGTAAACCGCAAATTTCAATTTTCGGAATCACCGCTAAATGTCTATGAAGGCTCCGTGCGGTTTCCATTCACAGTCACCGTTCCTGCGGGCTTCAAAGGAAACACCATCGCTGTGACCGCAGTAGTGCGTTATCAGGCATGTACGGACGAAGTTTGCTATCCGCCGAAAAGCAAGACCATTACACTCAATGCACGCGTCCGGTAACGCTATTACTGTAGTTCGAAGTTTTGCGGCACGAACTCGATAGCTTTTAACTGACCATTGATCTTGGCTTTCGCCTTTGTATCGGGCAAATACGTGATCACGGCTTTAAGCCCGGGAAATGTTGATCGGCAGCCGAACCGTCCGACACCATCGCGTACAAACGACATAAAATGCAATCCTTGCGGCTCTTGCGAAACCGAGAGCCGTAAAGTCTGTCCCCCTGCCACGACGATCGCTATCATATTTTTGCCGGAACACTCAACAGTTTGCACCTCACCTAGATCTCGGGTTTCGCCGGACTGAATCGCCCGGAGATTAGACGTAACTTGATCCATCAACGATTGGCTTCTCGACATTTCGAAAGATTCCTGTTGCTTTTGGATCATTTCAGTTTGTTCGGCGGCGATCTGGCGTTCGTTTTCCGCAAGGTCGGTCGCCGGCCCGCCAACAACAACCGGCAAAGGCCTGTTCAACTGTTCTTCGCTCATCTTCCGAAAATTTGCCGGTACAAAACTAACCGCGGTCAAGACGCCTAGCGACTTCAATTTTTTCTCGTCCGCCGGCCGATAATTTGCCACGACCAGTTCGTTCTCAATTTTTGCATTACATCCCACCTCGAGGTTTGCCGTTCCCGTATGCAGGATCTGCATACTTATGGATTGAAAATCCGCGCTTGTGAGTAAGATGGGTCCCGTTTCTGATTCAAATTCATAGCGAACGGCACCGCCGGAACACGTGATCTTCTTAAAGCGGCCGACTACTTGTTTCTCGCCGTCTTTCGGAGTTTCAACGATACGATTTAGATTTCTGATCTCGCGTTCAGCATCAATTCGCTCAGCTTCTTCGGGTGAAATGGTTTCGCGAGCGACCAATTGCTGACGACGAATGCCCATCGCCTCCATAGATGTCCTCTGCTGCTCGTTGAACTTATTGGCCGCCTCCATCTGTACCATTGCCGAAAGCAATTGCTCGGCTTCGCTTTTCATCTCGGGGTTAGATGCCGTTTTGGCGATGCGGTCAGCCAGCGTTCGCGCGTCGGCGAATCTTTGCTGATTCATCATTATCCGGGCCATCAGCAAAATGTAGTGTTCATTACCTGGTTGGATCTTGAGAGCCGCGAACAAGATTTGCTCAGCTTCTTTAAGATCTACGCCGTTGACCGAGTTTACCCAAGCTAGCAACCGATAGCTTTCCGCAAAATCGGGCTTAAGTTCGATCGAGCGTTTGAGCGACGCTTTCATACTTTTGAAGTCCGATTCAGGAAAGCTTTTGACATAGCCAAATTCGTCGGTGCTTTCACGGCTTACGACCTGTGCGTAACTATAGTGCGTGTAATGATCTGCAGTCGGCGCCGCAATTGCCGATTCAAGCAATTTCTTCGCTTCGGCAAAGTTACGCTGCCGCATCTTGACAAGCCCAAGTGACGTCTGTGCAAATGATGAACCCGGCTCGATCTCGAGTGCCCGATTCAAGTATTTCTCCGCAGATGTATACTCTTGTCCGTGGTAAAGAAGGTCGCCAAGATATGCATTAGCATCGGCTTCGCTGACCGGAGCAGCGCTCATTTCCGTATCAAAAGTTAACTTTTTCCCGAGGTCGAACACCGTACCAACATAAGAATTCTTCTTCAAATATTTCTGCAGATCGCGTTCCATCGATGCATAGTCGGTCGAGAATGCTTCGCGAAAAGCCTTTTCTTCGTCGATATTCCTCTGCAAGAGCGAAACGTATTTGTTCAGGCCGTCGGAATTTACTCCATTATTTCCGTGGATCAGAAAATGAATGAATGCCCATGCCTGTGCATAAAAGATACTCCGAGAATGGCCGCCGCCAGCCAAAGAATAGTTGGTAACGTTTAGAAAATCCTTGAATGGGATCAACTTCGCGTTGTTCATCAAAGAAAGGTGGCCATTTTGAAGGTCGCCGAGATAAACTTTCTGGTCGTCGACTATTCGAAACGTCTGGTAATATTCGGCAATACCTTCGTTGAACCAGGCAGGAATCTTCGAACGGCCAAGATTCGTATCCATCAGATAATGGACGTATTCGTGAAAGATCGTGCCGTAGGTATCCTCACGGCTGCCTTCGGTCGAAAGCGTAATATAGTTGCGGGCTTCGCCGGGCTGAAAGTAGCCGGCAATGCCGTCGTCCGGCTTACCGTCCGGCCGTTTTGGTTTGAACGGACGATAAGACGATGAACTGCGGAAAACTACAACGTTAGTCTCTGTCGGACTATTCAGGTTCATGTTCTTAAAAATGATCCTGAATGTTTCGCGAAACTGCTCAAGTTTCGTCGCCACATCTCGAAGTTCTTTCTCGCTCGCATCGCCAATTATGTTAAAGTTCTTCGACTTTACGTTGCTCCAGCGGTTTTTTCCCGTGATCTGACCGAGGGCAGAGATAGACAACAGCGCGCAAACCAGAACAATGGGAATGAGTCGAAATTTCATATTATCGGTACCTCGGCGGTTTCAAGCAAAGTTTAAACGATGAGGTCGGAAACGGTCAATAAAAACCCGACGCGCAAAGGCATATCTAAGCCTTCCCGATCACGGAAAGAAGCCGGCCGGTTTTACCCAAGGTTCGTTTTTCAACGCGGTAGGAAAAAAACACGTCTGCACGACCGATCGTGCAAAAAGGCGCGGTATATATGGCTTCGATCGGAACGCCGCAGCTTAATAACTGATCCTTGTTAGCAAGGTGCAAATCGATAAATGCATGGCCTTCGCCGGTTGGTGTGAAATATTTTCCACTTGTGGGAAACGCCGAATCAAACGCATCTATAACGTCTTTCCCGATCTCGTAATTAGCACAGCTTGCGGCCGGGCCGATCGCGGCGACCATGTTTGCGGGTTCGCTGCTAAATTCCGTTTGCATCGCCTCGATCGCCCGAACGACGATCGACTGAACCGTTCCGCTCCAACCGGCATGAACCGCGGCAAATGCTCTTGTTAGTGTATCTGCGATCAAAACCGGAACGCAATCGGCAGTTTTTACACCGACAAGGACACTGTCGAGCTCGGAAACAAGCCCGTCGAATTTCGAATCGCTTTCCTCCGCGTCTCGTGTGTTCTTTACGACTTTGATACCGTCGCCATGCACTTGCCACGCGGTCGCAAGCGAAAACTGTTTATCGAAAACCGAAAGAAATCGTTTGCGATTTTCGTTGATATTTTCGGCTGAGTCCTCAGCATAGCCGGCCAAATTGAGCGAATCTTTGGGAAAATCGGAAACACCACCCGTTCGGGTCGAAAATCCGTTTACGAAACCGGCCTTTTCAAGCGGTTTGCAAATAAGGACTTTGACGCCGTCGCGTTCTCGCCAATAGAAGCCCGAATCTGCTAAAGTCTCGTCTGTATCTGCAGTTGGATCAATGATCATATCGACCGGCATAGACATAGTCGAAGTTTATCGCATCGCTGAAACGATGGCGAGAACACCGCGGTTTCGCGAGCGCGTATACACGCCCGCCGAACGCGAATATTGCGACGCCAAAGGAGCCGCGGCGGCGCAAAGCTATGCAGGAAGATTTGCCGCTAAAGAAGCCTTTTTGAAAGCTCTGAAAACCGGCTGGCGAGGCAAGATAACCTGGCACGATATCCAGATCGAGAACGACGCCGACGGAGTTCCCTCGCTTCACGTCACCGGTGAGGCTGAACGATTGCTTGACGAACTAAATGCAGAATTCGTACATCTTTCGATCTCGCATACGACCGAACACGCGGTGGCAAACGTAATTTTTGAGCGTAGTTAGCCTTTCAAAAACTCTCGCCAGCCTTCGTAGATCATCACCATTGCCAGCGTGTCCAGCTCACAGTATTTGAGAAGAGCTTTTCGGATCTCGCCGCGTTCGTAATCTGACATATCTTCAAACTGAAGTCGTCCGTATGCGGTCATCGCCGCACCGCCATCACTAAGCTCAAAACTCTGGCTCAAGATGACGACATCCTCATCGCTAACGTCTTGGAACATCGGCGGCAAGAGTTTGTAAGGATCGGCGGCTTTACCGTTTTCAAGCCGTATCCACGCCCAATCCGAAAAATTCAGGCTTTGAATGCCGGAGGATGACCCGTATATCGGTTCGGAATATTTATTTTGTAAATAATTGGACGAATTCAAAATCGCCGGAAGCACCTGCTTGATCGAATTCGAACCTCGTGTGTAAGGGTCGTAATAAAAGGATCTAACCAGTTCGAACAGATCGACCATCGAGCGTTCGCCTTCCCATTCCTCAGTGCTTTCTTTACCGGATTTCGTTATCGAACGGATAAACGCGAGAAGCTCATCGCGATCGGCGATATCACTTTTGTCCTCTTTCAGTTGGCGATAGATGAGATTGAGATAGGTGTTTTCGTGGGCGGCATAGCGAAAGATAGCGCCCGCATCGGACGACAGTTCGGAGCGGAGAGCACGGACAAAATCATAGTTTGGAAAGACGCCGATTTCGGTGTTCAAATACTCGCCGCAGTGAGCAATAGTTCCGTCAGCTTCAACAACATGATGGGAAAATTGAAAGGCAATTCCCTCATAGGGACGACGCCCGGCGTTGAACGGAATTGCTGGCGTAGCTGTTTCAAAGTCGATAAAGTGAAGAGGAAACTTCCACTTTTCCATTTCCCGCGACAGGCCCTCAGCATCAAGGTAAAAGCTATCGTCTTTACTTCGTGCCTTTTCTACTTGCATCCATTGCCGCTCATTTCTGGAAAGTCCGGGCTTGTCGCTGGGCTTTGAGCCAACGTCGTTGATCGTTAATTGAGCGAGCTTGATCTTTCCGGCTTCGATCATTTTATCTTTGCCGCGGTAATCCCATATTTCGAGAACCGTCGGATCGCCAAAATCGGCGTCATTCCAACCAAGTTGATCTTTCCAACATTCCTTGAAACCGTCGAGGAAGCCATTATCGAGATCTTTTGCGGCCGCACGAAATTCACACGACTTGCACACGCTCGACGGTGGCATTTGTATTTTTTGATCTAAAGAATAATTTTCCGAGAAGAACCGAATTCTATCGGCAAAAGACATTGGTTCTGGTTCTTTGACATCAGTTCCGGCGAAGATGCGATCACATTCATCGTCAACGTTCACTTGATGGAGCAATCTTTGATCAAGCTCTGCACCCGAGAGTTCCGCGACTAACTTTGCAGACTTTCGGCCGTTCGCATCGGTCGCGATCCTGATCTTTTGGTTTAGGCCATCGGTGGGACAAGTGGCCGTTTTGTCGGTCATCATCAAAAACGCCGAGACTTCCATGCCGGGAAAGGCTTGAAGAACTACATACTTCTGGAACGCGATGTCGTAAAGATACGGTTTCCACTTAGCACTGATCCCTTCACGCTTGCCGAAGAATTCGTCGTTGTCCTTGTCGTAGGACTTCGATTTTACCTCGATCAGCTCGATCCGATTCCCGACCTTTCGAAGAATATCGACTCGGATAAAGAGATTCTCAAACCGGATCGCGGCTTCGAATATTGTCACCCGATCAGTCCTTAGAAGTTCGTTTGTTCGCTCGACCGATTCGTCATAACCAAGCTCGTGCACCTCAACGCCATCGGAAAAATATGCCTTTGCAAGCTCGCCGACCTGAAAACCGCCTTCGGCCAATGCCATCAAAAACGGATCGTCGATCTTCTGATCCGCATACTCCGGCTTCTTTGTGTAAAAGAGCTTCGCGGGACATTCAGTCGCTAGCTTGAATCGGGATTTTGTGAGATATCGCATTTCTGTCATGCAGCTAGTATAAACCGAACCTTGCCGAAATTTTTTCACACGAATCGGAATTTTCTCAGACAAAAAATGCCACAGCTCAGAGCCGCGGCCTATGTTTTCGCTGTAACTTATTGTATTTAATGGAGCCGCCCATCGGAGTCGAACCGACGACCTTTCGATTACGAATCGAATGCTCTACCAACTGAGCTAGGGCGGCAATCTTGAGGACTAAGATTCGAAACTGTTTGCTTTACTCAATCGGCGATAATGGATGAAGACGCAAACTTTTCGAAGACAAATCCGACCGAAGCCGAATTTAGAAATATACTTGGCGGACAAGGCCAAGTCAAGCAAATTGGCGTTGGTGCTGAGTTTCCGTGGCCAGTTCGGTTACCGATGGTGCGTCGAAAGTGATCATCTCAACTTATGACCACGGTGTTCAGGATTTTTTTGAACGCGGGTGAAAATTTTCGTATGCCTTCTTAAGGTGTGCGTCGGTGATGTGCGTGTAAATCTGCGTAGTCGAGATATCGGCGTGACCGAGCATCTGTTGGACGCTGCGAATATCGGCACGGTTTTGGACAAGGTGCGTTGCGAACGAATGCCTAAGCGTGTGCGGCGAAACACCTTGAAAGCCGCATTTTTCACCGTATTCGCTGATCATTTTGTGAATGATCTGCCGGTTGAGAGGACGCCCGAACGAGGTGACGAACATATTATCTATTTCAATATTCTCGATCTTTCGCCGCTGTGCGAGGTAGCTTTTTAGCCACTCGACCGCGCTAGCTCCGATCGGGATTCGCCGTGTCTTACTGCCTTTTCCGGTGCATGTAAGAATGCCGCCAGCGATGTCCGCGTTCTGAGTTTTGAGATCAACAACTTCGGAAACTCGTAGGCCGCAGGCATACATTAGTTCGATTATCGCCCGGTCGCGCAAGCCCGATTCCGTAGAGACATCGGGAGCGGCAAGGAGTTCATTTATCTCTGTTTGATTAAGGAATTTGGGCAAATAAAGGCTTTTCTTTGGAGTGTCGAGTTCTTCTGCCGGACTTTTATCGAGGTGCCCGTCGATCATCAGAAACTTGTAGAAGCCCCTGATCGAACTGATCAGCCGGCGTTTTGAATTCTCGCTGATCTTCGCCCGTGAAAGATCCATCAGCCATTCCCGAAGGTCGAGCCGCGTGAGCGAAAGCAGCTCAAATTTGTTCTTTTTAACCCACGCTTCAAGCTTCCGCAGATCGCGTTCGTATGCCTCAAGCGAGTTCTTCGCCAAGCCCTTCTCGACGCGAACGTAAGAAATGTATTCGCTGACAAGTTCCCGGTCCACAAACCCATTTAACCATATGCAGAGCGCGAAATCACTTTTAGTACAAGCTTTCCGCAAGGTGCCGCGAACAAAGTTTTCCTTGCATCCCACTCCGATTTGGTGTAGATTTTGTTCACTTTCTTTGTACCACTTTAGGAGTGGTTTCCCCGTTGCGACCGGTTCGGCAAACCGTTTTGCAGCGACTCTTCACCTTAGATCTTGATAGGAGAAATCGAATGTTCAATAAGGCTTTTCGTGGATTTTTCGCGGCGGTTTTAGCCGTTGTATTCTTGAGCTCGGCCCACACCGGGTATGCCCAGCTCGTTTGTCAACTTAGCGGTGCCCCGGTCGTTCAAACGGGAGCTCTGACCGTAGCCGATGCAACGCAAGCAGGGAGAATCAATCGGAACGGTATCACGGGGTCTTGCCCGACTGGTAAGACCAACGCATTATTTAATGCGGCCGCGGTGATCCAGGACAATTATACTTTCGTGGCGCCGGTCACCGGCTGTGCGAATATTGATTTCAATGCAACCCAATGCGGAGGCGCGACCACCCAAGCCGCAGTTTATTCTACATACAATCCGGCCACGCCCGGAAATAACGTGATAAGCGATTTCGGGTTTAGCACGACCGCCACTGCATCGTTCGGATTTCCGGTAACGTCGGGTCAATCCTACACGGTCGTGATCCACGATATTGTCGAAGCAGGGACAAATTTATTGTGCGGCAATTATTCGTTTACCATCACCTATCGAACTTCTTGCCGCGCACCCGGTTTTGATCAAACGAACGACGGAATGGCCGACCCCGTGGTATTTAGTCCGGCGTCGGGTAACTGGTCAACCTTGAATTCAGGCGGAGCCAATGTTTTTCAAAATTTCGGTGTTTCGAGCGATGTCCTTACCGCAGCCGACTACACCGGCGATGGCCAAACGGATGTTTCGGTTTACAGGCCGAGTACAAATCAATGGTTCTACGGGAACAATACGGTAAATCCGGGAATGAACTTTACGGTCCGGCCGTGGGGTAGTGCCGGAGATGTTGCGGTTCCGGGAGATTATGATGCCGATGGCAAAAGCGATATTGCTGTCTGGCGGCCAAGCAATGGAATTTGGTATGTGATCCAGTCATCCGATTCCACGGTTTCCTATAGTCAATGGGGCGCTTCGGGCGATGTACCTGTTACCGGTGATTTCGATGGCGATCTTAAGGCAGATCTTGTCATTGTCAGGCCGAACGAGG
>JBGTKQ010000100.1:0-6472 GCA_041744555.1 Pyrinomonadaceae bacterium | reverse complement strand
AGCGAGACGATGTAAGCACCGGTGGCGAGAACCTCGCCGGCTACCTTCATCATCAGATCGATTCCCTTCTGTGCGGTAAGCCGTGTGATGTTCGCAAGGACAGGCCGTTCAAGATCGACAGGCAGCGAGAAATGTTCGAGCATCGCCCGTTTGCATTCACGTTTACCTGAAAGATCGTTAATGTCGAAATGTGCCGGAAGTTCAGGATCGGTCGCGGGATTCCAGACCTCATAATCGACACCATTCGTAATGCCGATAAGCCGATCCGCACGTTGACGCGTAAGCCAATCAAGCCCATAGCCATTTTCAGCAGTCTGTATCTCGTATCCGTAGCGACGCGAAACGGTCGAGAGCGTGTCCGAAGCTTCGAGCCCGGCTTTGATTGCAGAAGCGTATCCGTTGAACGAAAAATGTGCACGGGCGAAGTCGCTGCCGAAGCCGAGCTTCCACAATTCGCCCAAACCAAAGCCGCCTTGATACGCCATATTGTGTATCGAAAAGACGGTCCGTGTGTTTCGCCAGTAAGCGTCCCAGCGGCGTTTCTCAGCAAGTTCGACGGCGGCAAAACCGCAGTGCCAATCATTAAGATGAATGATGTCAGGAGCGGCTCCGATTCGTCGGATTAAAGCGAGTGCGGCGTGGTTGAAGAAAGCAAAGCGTTCGTAGTCTTCGGTAAAACCGTAGATCGAATCACGATGGAAGAGCGACGGTGCGTCGATCAGGAACGTCGGAGAACCGTTCGCTTCGGAGTAAAAGGCCTTAGCCGGATAAATGCCGCCTTTCCAATCCACGTTAAGATCGTGAACCGCAGTATCCCAAAGAAACTCGCCCTTAGTCTGCCAATAACAAGGCGTGATCAGCATTGAATCGATACCGACCGCCTTCAATGCCTTCGGCAAAGCTCCGGCAACATCACCGAGCCCACCGGTCTTGGAATACGGAACAGCTTCGGCTGAAATTACGGCAACTCTCATAGAATGGAGAACGGAAAATCGAAAATGGAGAACCTGAATGTTTCAGATTCTCCAATTCACAGACTTGATCGATACATGGGTTGCGATCTAACAAATTCCAACACCTAAAATGTTAGTTAGAGATCAAGTCTGCATTGAAGCCAAGAACTCAGCGTTCGTCTTCGTCTTACCAAGACGTTCGAGCACGACTTCCATCTGCTCGACGGGCGATAGCGGATTGAGAACTCGCCGCATTACCCAAACGCGATTGAGATCTTCTTTGCCGATAAGCAATTCTTCCTTTCGCGTTCCCGAACGCTGAAGGTCGATCGCCGGGAACAGACGTTTGTCCGAAAGGCGTCGGTCAAGGTGGATTTCCGAGTTACCGGTTCCCTTGAACTCTTCAAAGATAACATCGTCCATTCGTGAGCCTGTGTCGATCAGAGCCGTAGCAATAATGGTCAGCGAACCGCCTTCTTCAATGTTACGAGCCGCACCAAAGAAACGCTTCGGCCTCTGCAACGCGTTCGAATCGATACCGCCTGAAAGGATCTTACCCGATGGCGGAACGACCGCGTTATGAGCACGAGCGAGACGCGTGATCGAGTCAAGCAGAATGACAACGTCACGCTTGTGTTCGACCAGACGCTTCGCTTTCTCGATCACCATATCAGCGACCTGAACGTGGCGTGTCGGCGGTTCGTCAAACGTTGACGAAATGACTTCACCGCGAACCGAACGCTGCATATCGGTTACTTCTTCCGGACGTTCGTCAATTAAAAGAACGATCAGAGTCACTTCCGGATGATTCTCGGTTATCGAGTTCGCAATGGTCTGAAGCAGAACGGTCTTACCGGTTCTCGGCGGAGCGACTATCAGAGCACGCTGGCCTTTACCGATCGGCGTAACGAGGTCCATTACGCGAGCCGATGTGTTGTCCGGCCCAACCTCCATCGTCAGCATCTCATCCGGATAGAGCGGCGTGAGATTGTCAAAAAATACCTTTTCGCGAGATTGCTCGGGAGCTTCGAAATTGATCGCCTCGACCTTGATGAGAGCAAAATATCGTTCACCTTCTTTTGGCGGCCGGATCTGTCCTGACACAGTATCACCGGTTCTCAGATCGAACTTGCGGATCTGTGAAGGGCTGACATAAATATCGTCAGGGCCGGGAAGATAGTTGTATTCCGGTGCACGCAAAAAACCGAATCCATCGGGCAGCGTTTCAAGAACGCCTTCGGAGAAGATCAAGCCGCTTTTCTCCGTTTGGGCTGCGAGAACCTTAAAAATGAGTTCTTGTTTGCGAAGCCCGGTGGCACCATCGATCCCCATTTCTTTGGCGATAGATGTTAGTTCACTAATGGACTTGTCCTTCAGGCCGGCAAGGTTTAAAAGCTCTCCTGAACCGTTATCTAGCTTCGGCTTGCTGTTAGTCTCAGAAGCTTCTGCCGGGACCTGTTCTTCGTTGTCCAATATTTCTGTATCGGGCTTCTCTGTCCGCGATCTGCGGGGCGATGTTGTTTTCGTGGCCATTTGATTGTCGGTTTTAACCGAATATAGTTTGTTTAGAGTTTCTACTCTTTATAGTTTCAAACCAATCGAGCAACGCAAGGAACGTCAAACTGTTTTGAATACTGAAAGGTGAAGAAATTTAGTATGGAAAATGTGTAGTATTACAAAGAAATATCTTTGAGTAACCTCAAAGAACCCTCGAGCATTTTAGGGATAACCTAATGTTTACTATATCTCTTAGAAGAATGCAAATAATATTTCAATAATTTTCGATAGCTTCGTTGATCGCCGTCCAAATATCGTCACGCCCCGTTCCTTTTACAGACGAAAACGGTATTACGCGGCTCTTCGGCAATTGCCTTCTTATCTCTTTAACACTTTTCTGTAGTTTATTTGCAGTCAGCTTGTCGGACTTCGTAGCGGCTACAAGATGTGTCTTTTCGTGATGGATCAGCCATTCGTTCAGATCAAGATCTTGTGCAGACGGTTCGTGCCTTGAATCAACCAATTGGACGGAAAGCACAAGCTCGTCGCGTTGCTGCAAGTAATCTTCAGCCATCTTTCCCCATTCCGCACGCATAGTTTTCGAAACTTTCGCATAGCCGTAACCGGGAAGATCAACAAAATAGAACGCTTCATTGATCAGAAAGAAATTGATGCTCTGCGTTCTGCCGGGCGTATTCGAAGTTCGGGCAAGCCCCCGGCGAACAAGCAAGGAATTCAGCAGGGACGATTTGCCAACGTTTGATCGTCCAAGAAACGCGATCTCCGGCAGCCCGTCTTCGACCCAATGTGATCGTTCGAAAGCACTCTTAATAAATTCTGCCGACGTTATTTTCATCAGCTCCTCTAAATCTGCTCGGTCGCGAGCGGAACATCCATCGCCGGATTTTGGACGTCCCACAAATGCGGCGTCTGAAGTAGATCGGTCGCCGGCGTGCCTTCGAGTGTTAAGGACAAGACCTCATCGATCGAATCAACAAGATGGATCGTCAGGTCGTCACGCACCTCGTCAGGAATATCCGCGAGGTCTTTCTCGTTATCCTTGGAAAGCACAAGCGTCTTCAACCCAAATCGGTGAGCCGCAAGCAGCTTTTCCTTCACGCCGCCGATCGGTAGAACTTTTCCGCGAAGCGTTATCTCGCCGGTCATAGCAACGTCGTGTCGTGCCGTTCTTCCGGTCATGGCGGAGACCATTGCCGTTGCTATCGTAATGCCGGCACTCGGGCCATCTTTAGGAATCGCACCCTCGGGAACGTGAATGTGCAGATCCTTTTCGCGAAATATCTTCGGATCAATATCGAGCCGTTCCGCACGGGAGCGAACGCAGGTTAGAGCCGCTCGTGCCGATTCCTGCATCACTTCGCCGAGTTTGCCCGTCAATGTGACGTCTCCTTTGCCGCCGACAAGCGTCGCTTCTATTTGGAGCACGTCACCGCCGACTTCGGTCCACGCGAGTCCATTTACAAGCCCGACTTCGCTCTTTCGGGCGATGTCCTGCTTGCGGAAACGAATGGTTCCAAGGAGCTCGCGAACTTTTTCCGCATCGACGACAACACGAAAATCAGATTTGTCATCGCTGACAACAAACTTACGAGCGATCTTTCTAAAGCACGAACCGATCTCACGCTCAAGATTGCGAACACCGGCTTCGCGTGTGTAATGTCTGATCGTTTCAAGAATTCCGTCGTCGGTAAATACCACTGCGTCCGGCTCAATTCCGTTGTGCTCAGACTGTTTCGGTATTAGATGACGTTTGGCGATCTCCAACTTTTCGCGTTCGGTATAACCGGACAAACTCAATATCTCAAGCCGATCTTGAAGTGCTGCAGGAATAGTATGAAGCACGTTCGCCGTCGCAATGAAGAACACGTTCGACAGATCGTAGTCTACGTCCAGATAATGATCGCGGAATGTACCGTTCTGTTCGGGATCGAGAACCTCAAGAAGTGCTGCCGACGGATCGCCGCGGAAATCTCTGCCGAGTTTATCGACCTCATCGAGCAATATCACAGGATTTATCGTTCCGGCCCGTTTCATTAGCTGGACGATCTGTCCTGGCAATGCGCCGATGTAAGTTCGACGATGGCCACGAATCTCAGCTTCGTCATGAACGCCGCCGAGTGCAAGCCGCATAAATTTACGGCCTGTAGCATTCGCAATAGATTTACCGAGGCTCGTTTTTCCTACTCCGGGAGCACCCGCAAAGCAAAGAATCGTTCCCTTCGGATTTTTAACCAGTTGGCGGACAGCTAGAAATTCAAGGATTCTTTCTTTGATCTTTTCGAGCCCGTAATGGTCTTCGTTGAGCGTAACTTCAGCCTGCGAAAGATCTTCGATCTCGTCGGAGCGTTGCTGCCAAGGCACATTTATCAACCAGTCAAGATAGGTTCTGGAAACCGTACTTTCGGCGGACATCGGCGGCATCGCTTCAAGGCGGCTGAATTCCTGCATCGCCTTGTCCTTTGCTTCGGGCGTCATGCCGGCTTCTTCGATACGTTTCTTAAGCTCTTCTAGCTCAGCCTTTTCGTCTTTTCGACCGAGCTCTTTATGGATCGCTTTGATCTGCTCGTTCAAATAATATTCACGCTGATGCTTGTCCATCTGCTTCTTTGTACGCGAATGGATCGTGCGATCAAGCTGGCGTTTTTCGATCTCTTGTTCGAGAACGTCGGACAGTTTCTGGAGCCGCTCAGCTACCGAAACCGTCTCGAGAAGATCCTGCTTTTCTTCAACGCCGATCCGTAAATGCGACGACATCGAATCTGCGATCTGTGCCGCAGAAATGCCTCGCAGACTTGCGTGGAGAGCGTCGGTATACGCGTCGGGCGACACCCGCAAGAACTGTTCGACGTGCCCGTGGATCTTTTGCAGCAAGCCGTCGGTTCGATAACCGGACTCGTCGACCGAAACGACCTTGCGTACGAACGCGAAGAACATCCCTTCTTCGTCCTGCTCGACCCGGACCGAACAACCTCGCTCTCGCCCCTCAACGACGACTTTTATCTGCCCATTTTCCTGACGTTGAGCCTGCAATATGCGGCCTAGTGTTCCGACCGTGTAGATCTCGTTAGAATTTGGCTCGTCGATCGTCGCATCATGTTGAGTCGCGAGAAAGATATCCCGCTCGCCTGTCATGGCTTCTTCGAGCGCTTTGACGCTGCTTGGACGGCCGATCTTGAACGCAACTTTCGTGTACGGAAAAATGACGACGTCGCGGATCGGAACCATTGGATAACGTCGAATGTCCGAAGGCATCTGGTCTGAAAATTCCTGCATATATTAGGGGACGAACTATCGGAATCGGCTCAGTTCTTTAGGGTTAACACTATTTACTCAAAATTGGCACACAATTGCAATAACGAAATTGAGTGGGAATGCAATGAACCCGATCGTACTGTTTCGGCTGATTAAACGTTTAATTCGATCCAAATTCTTGCAATTGGATCAACTTTATTTTCGACCGATCAAATCAAGATCGAATACTGCCAGACGTTGCGATCCTGGTCCGGTACAACAGATGCCCGATCAGTTGATAAGACGGCAAAAAACGTTTATCGTTCACGTCAACAGAACGAACCTTGGGGACTACAAACTTAAACTTTAGGGAGACTTCTCAGTATGGGATGGAGCAAATGTACGCCGGCCGTAAATCCAAAGAACCAGCCAACCAGCACCACATGTTGGTATAGCTGTCTCGAAATGTTGTTCGAATGGAAAGGAAAGGACACAAGCAAAATAGTATCCACAATGGATTCGTCACCGAATCTTTTCCCCGATTACATGCTGAAGAACGGCATCGCTCCGAGCGAATGTAAAGAGACGGCAAAGACGCTCGGTATGCGATGGGCCGGTGACGGCGAGCTTGACGCCGGTTATTTCGCCGAGGCTATCAAGAAAAATGGACCGTATTGGGTTGCGGGAATGTGGCGCAAAGGATTTTCGCACGTTATCGTTGTCACTGCGGTCGACCCCGAACAAGGAAAGATCGAATATGTCGATCCGTG
>JBGTKQ010000099.1:0-24924 GCA_041744555.1 Pyrinomonadaceae bacterium | reverse complement strand
CCGTAAAACGTCGAACGCGGCACCGGAGCGACTTGGTTACGAAAACCGATGAGTGCATTATTCGTGGACGGAACCCACGGAATACCATAGTCCGACGTATTCTCTTGCTCGATGTAAAAGTAACTGAATGAGTAACGCGTGTTCGTGCCCATTCCAAAAATGATCGAGGGAGCAAATCCCCAGCGGCGGTTTTGAACAACCTCGCGACCCGGAAAATCGGAATCGTGTCCGAGCGCGTTCAAACGCAGCGCGATGGTGTCCGAAAGCGGCAGGTTAATATCGACGGTCGCACGTTTCGTATTCGCATTGCCGGCGGTGATCGTTCCGACGAAAGAACGACGAAGATTCGGCAACTTGCTAACAAGATTGATAGTTCCACCGGTCGAACCGCGTCCGGTGAATGTCGAACTCGGGCCTTTTACGACCTCAACTTGTTCGAGATTGAACGGATCGCGTGACTGGGCTCCGAGATCGCGAACGCCGTCAATATAAATATCGTTTCGTGCGCTGAATCCGCGAATCGTAAGGTTGTCGCCAGCGGGTGCGCCGCCTTCGCCCGCCGTCAATGTAATGCCCGGGACATTGTTTAATACATCCCGAAGCGTTGTCGCTCCCTGTTGCCGAATGACGTCTTCCGGTATCACGCTGATCGTCTGCGGCGTGTCGCGAAGAGGTTCACGGTATTTCGGCGAAGAAACGATTCCAACTCGGCTGTCGCGAATCTCGACATTCGCGGATTCCGCATTGAGTGACAACATCACGGTTCGCGGATCGCGGAACACAAAACTGACTCCCGTGCCTTTCAATATCTCCTTAAGGGCTTGCTCGGAAGTGAAAGTTCCCGTTACGCCCGGCGATGCAATATTTAGGACCGCATCATTCTCGGCGACGATCTGAATGCCTGTCTTTCTGCGAAATGCCTCGATCACAGTTCCCAGATCGGCGGCCGCGATCGCAAAATCAATGTTGGTCAGATCGCGTCTCTCGATTGCGACCGCATATGTTGGACCCGAAACTTCGTTCGAATGTGCGAGCGTTACGCGATGGCTGCCGCCTATCGTAAATGCGACGATGGCACCAAATGTTCCGACCGCAACAACCCAATAACCCGCGCCTCTTCGGCCCTTTCGATTCCATCGCTTCTTCTTATTTGCACGCTTCAATTCGATCATCCGTAGTTCCTCTTTATCGTGTTACCGCATTCAATCATTCCTTATTGAAAACGATTTTCATTTTCATTTCTAATTACGATAATCAGAAGGGCTCGAAATGTCAATTGTTCGAACAATAAATTCTTGTTAAATTCCTGAAAAAAGAAAACGGGCCGAAGCCCGTCTTTGTATTTCACAATTCAATTGTTGAAGGTAACTATTTACCTGAAAAATTCGGAGCGCGCTTGTCAAAAAATGCCGCGACACCTTCTTTGAAATCCGTTGAACGTCCGGATTCGAGCTGGCATTCTGCCTCAAGTGCGAGCTGTTCGGTCAGGTCATTTGAGAAGGTTGCGTTCATCATTTTCTTGATCCTGCCGATCGCTCCGGTTGGTCCCATCGCCAGTTTAACCGCGAGCTTTGCAGCATCGCTCAAAAGATTTGGCCCTTGAACCACGCTATTTATCATGCCGATCTGCAATGCCCTTTCGGCCGTGATCGAATCGCCGGTCATCAGCATTTCAGTCGCGAGTTTTTCACCTATTGCACGCGGCAAAAAGAACGTGCCGCCGCAATCCGGCGTCAGGCCAATGCGCACAAAGGCCTCACGAAAAGCTGAATCGTCTGAGGCGATTACGATGTCACAAGCCAATGCGAGATTCACGCCCGCGCCGGCACACACGCCGTTTACAGCCGCGATGAACGGTATTGGGGTTTCGCGAATTGAACGTATCAGATCATGAAGCGACTTGAGCGGTGAATCTAAAAAAGCTTCGACACGGCCCTCTGCCTGGCCGATCTGCTGCATTTCATTTAGATCGCCTCCGGCACAAAATGCGCGGCCCGCACCGGTCAGAACAACGGCCCGAACGCCTTCCGTGGCCGCTTTTTCGACAGCGGCACGAAGATCTTTCCCCAACTGGAGCGACAACGCATTCAGCGCATCCGGCCGGTTCATCGTTATAGTCGCAACCGTTCCATTCAGGACGTAATTTACAGTTTCAAAGCTCATCAACATTTGCCTCTCGATTTAGATTGAATTAGCGAACAAGACCATTACGCATGTCGCGCACGCGAACGGCTGGCCTCATGGCATTCACGGCAAAGAACCGTGCGGCCGACCTTAGGTTGAAACGGCACCTGATCGTGCTTGCCGCAATTATCGCACACGATCTCGAATTTTTTCGGAGCATTCTCGCCCGTCGCCGCTTTTTTCGAACGGCATTTCGGACAACGTTGAGGTGCGGGCATGTTCCGCTGATAAAATGTATCTTGTTCCTTTTCAGTGAAAAGGAATTTCTCTTTACACTGAACACACGTGTTCTCAACATCGGGCATCGCATTTCTCCTGGTCAACAAATTTCAGTCTAGGATGGTGGCGATAATATCACACGTAAAGTTCTGTGCGAAACGTTAACCTTTCGCAAGTTCTGCAACGTGTGAGCAAACCGTGGTGCCCAGCGTTTCAAGATTATAGCCGCCCTCAAGACACGACACGATCCGGCCTTCGCAAACTTCATCCGCCCAATCCATTAACGTCCGCGTCATCGATCGGAAATCCGGATCTTCAAGCTGCAGTTGGCCGAGCGGATCGGTCAAATGCGCGTCGAATCCGGCGGAGATAAATATGATGTCCGGTTTGAATGTGCCGCGGATATCGTTGATAGCCGATTCAAACGTCGCCCGTTGCACGCCCGCCAAAGTGTTTGCCCGAGTGGGAATATTCATGGTCACTCCCAAACCTCTGCCCTGCCCGGTTTCGCCCTTCGCACCTGTGCCCGGATACCACGGATATTGATGCATCGAAAAGAAATGAACGCTCGGATCGCTATAAAAAATACCCTGAGTTCCGTTGCCGTGATGAACATCCCAATCGATTATCGCAACACGTTCGATCTCTTTGTAGTTGTTCTGGGCATAACGGGCGGCGACAGCGACATTGTTGAAAATACAAAAGCCCATCGCGTTTTCGGCGGTCGCATGATGACCGGGAGGACGCGCTGCAACGAACGCATTCCTGACCCGTTTCTCCATTACCGCATCGACCGCGGCGACCGCGCCTCCGGCTGCAAAAAGTGCGGCATCGAAGGACTTCATCGAGATGACCGTGTCGGCATCGAGCCGATCCATCCCATTCTCGACGGCACCCTCAACGCGCTTAAAATGCTCTTTGGTATGTGCGGCCTGCACAAGTCCTTGCGACGCTTTTTTGGGTTCGATAACGTTCAGTGACTGCCAAAGTTCACCGTCATTCTCAAGAGAATCGATCACAACTCGGTATCGTTCGGGCTTCTCGGGATGTCCCGGGCCGGTATTGTGTCGTTCGTAGATCGGATGGTGAACAAGAGCTGTCGTCATAAGACAAATTTACCACAGAGCGCACAGAGAACACGGAGGCCGATATCTATTTTCATATCTCAGTGACCTTTGTGCCCTCTGTGGTTATTACTCTTATATAAAGGCAGTTTCGTGCAGTAATTCGCCCTTTTCGAATCGATCGATCGAGAGGCTTGACACATCGAGAACACTTGCTTGGCCGTCCAATATGATCTCCGACAAGGCCCGACCGGTGGCCGGGGAGTGCATAACGCCGTGGCCGGAAAAGCCGTTTGCAAAATACAATCCCGCGACGTCACATCCACCGAGAATCGCGTGATGATCAGGTGTATTTTCGTAAAGACCCGCACGACACTTTTCGCGAATGACCGTGCTATCTGACAGGAAGGAAGCACGGCGACGGGCTTTCGCGTAGACTTTTTCGATGAAACATTCTTCAAATTCTGTCGAATAACCGGGCTGTTCGTCTGGATCCGGATATGCGAAGAGAACGTCGTGTTTCGGGTCATATTCGTCGCCTCGAAAATCCTTCGCGGGACGAAAATGGAACCCGCTACCGATATCTATCACCATCGGAAGATCTGCTGCGAGAGGTTGGGCCGTTCGAGCCCAGACGATCTGGCGACGCTGAGGGAAAACTGGAAGGTCGATATCCGCCGTTGCGGCAAGCTGTCGTGCCCATGCACCGGTGCAGATAACGACGGTCCCGCATTCGACCAAGCCGTTTGTCGTTTCAACCCCGATCACCTTGCCGCCGTTTGTCACAAGCGAACGAGCTTCTTGTCGGAATTCGATCTTTGCTCCGTGTCTCAAAGCCGCTTCCGTAAACCCACGCATTATTGCGAGCGGATTTACAAAACCGTCGTTCTGCCCGAACGCCCCGCCGACGATGTCGTCGCAATTCATACCCGGAACGATACGAGCGATCGCGTCGCCGTCAACTATTTCCACATCTCGAACACCAACCTCTTTCTGTCGAACCACGTTCCTTTTCAAATATTCGAACTGCTCGTTGTTGGTCGCAAAGAACAAATAACCTTTTGGATCGTATTCGCAGTCGAACTCCCAGTTTCTTAAAAACTCCAGCGAATAGAGCGACATCTTGATATTGATATCCGTTTCAAATTGAGCACGAACGCCGCCCGTCGCCGCTCCGGTCGAACCGGTTCCTTGTTCGTCTCCTCGCTCGAGGATAAGAACATCGCGGCAACCGCGTTCCGCCAAATGAAAGGCGACGGATGCCCCAACGACACCGCCGCCAATTATTATGATCTCTGCATTCTTCATTCGGATGTAAAGCCAGAAGCCTTCAACACAAAGTCCGGGACCATCGGTTCATCGGGCAGGACAAACTCGCGGCCTTTATCGAGCGTCCAACGGTGGAGCCAGGAAATTCCGGCCCGCCGAGTGAATTTATCCGGCAGACGATACGCTTCGTCTTTTAATGCTTCGTCTAAAGTGACAAACTCATAACGTCGCTTTTTCAACATTTTCGCGAGGTCATCGAAGTAATCCGAGTTGATGAAATTTGCGTGGATCAAAAGCGTTTGGCTTACCTCTCGCCCCAAGAGTTTGATCGACTGGCGTTCCCAATAATCGAGTTTTCTCTCCATGTACGGCACGTAAGCTTCGCCCACTTCCTTCATCAGCTTTAAATCTTTCTTGTCGAAGGCGTTGTCATATGCTCTTGAAAAAATGTAATCGGCATTGTCGAACGTTATCGGTGCAACGATGTAATTTTGCTTCGCGAGGAAGTCGTAGATCGCCGTCTTTACACGCATATCGGCACCGGTTTGCAGGAACGGATGCCGAAAATATTTGATCTCGCGACCCTTGGCTCTTAAGAGCTCTTTCGTGATCGTCTCGCCACGAAGGATATCGTCCGTATATTCATCTACAGTGATCGCGTCGGCGCTTAGGTGCGAAAATGTATGATTGCCCAGTTCAAGTCCCGCGTTCGTCCACATTCGAAGAAGGTCGACCTCGGTTTCGATACGCTTGTCATCGCGATAGAGTTTATTCTCGTTTACGAACCCGATCGCCGGAACTTTTGCCCGCTTGATATGACCAAGTAATTTTCTTGTTATTTCTTGTCGATTCGCTAGATCTCGCCGCGTTGAGACGACCGGCAGATCGTCGATCGTGACTGCGATCGTGCGTTTCACCACCTGAGCATTTGCTCCGGCGACGAAAAAAACAGATAAGATGAGGAAAACGAGTTTCATTTTTGAAAGGTTTCCGGCGACCGGCTTGTGCGGATCCCTATTTAGCGAAGACCTGCGAAAAGTCATTAAAGCCTTTGAACTCAATAGCATTGCCGCTAGGGTCGAGGAAGAACATTGTCGCCTGTTCCCCAACCTCGCCTTCGAAGCGGATCTTTGGTTCGATGATGAACTCAACGCCTTTGCCTTTGAGTTTATCGGCCAACGACTTCCACTCTTCCATCGGCAAAACGATGCCGAAATGCGGGACCGGAACATGGTCGGCATCAACGTGGTTTTCCGCCCTAACACCGGCAGATTCTGGCGCCAGATGCGTCACGATCTGATGGCCGAATAGATTGAAATCGATCCAACATTCAGAACTGCGTCCTTCCTCGCACTCGAGTACGTCGGCATAAAATTCACGCGCCGCTTCAAGGTTGTGTACCGGAAAAGCAAGGTGAAATAAGTTCTTCATAAAATCAATTGATCGCTTTTGCGATCTGACGAATCGAACCAAGGTGATACGCAGTGTGGACGACCATCGCGATCGCTTCGCCTACCCGATCTTCAGTCCAATCTTCTACGGTGGCAACACAGCGAAGAGTGTCCTCATACGATCGCCGAACGCTGTCACGCAGTGCGTTCCATTCAGCGCCGTTGACGGTCTCGATCAGCCAACTGTCTTCCCAATTGACGTTCTCGGTGCGGCCGTTGATAAATTCACACATCCGATCGAGATAGAATTTTGCGTGTTCGGTTTGAGCGGCGATCGTTGTTCCATGGTGTTCGGCCGAAGCCTTTTCAGCAGACACGCAGTCTAACGTCGGAAAAACGCCGACGCCGCGATCGAGATAAGCGCTTCCCGTTCCTTCGGGCGAGCCTTCGAAGGTTTCCCGCAACAAATATGCGACCGATTCGATGAAATCCTTAGTTTCGATCTGCGAATTTTCCGTTCCCATATATACTTGATAGTGGACAAACTCCGATGACTCAAACCGTTCAACAATTTCTCGCTGAGCTGCAAAAAACGATCGATACGGGTACGTTTTTCAAGATGACGCTTAGCAATTATAAGGGCAGTGAACCGCATCTGCAACGAATCACGGTGCGGATTTTAGAGACGAAAAAGGGCCTACGGCTTTTCTTTCAAACAAAGTACGATCAGCGGGATATCGTAAAGAATCACACATGCGAAGAAGGGGTCGCCCTCGTCCGCCAACACTTGACCGAAGGTTTTCGAAATGCACATTTATTCTCGAGTTCGGGCGACATTCAGTTGGACATCGGAAAACGAAATGCCCGCCTGAACCGAGGCCGTCCGACTTTATCGAAACTAGCGCAAGTGTCCCACGATCGTGAAAAAAAATATTTCGTCGATCAGAACGCTTACTTCTTAAAAGCCTTGGGCGTTACGACGGATGCCGGACATATACGTGCCGACGGGCGCGGTAAATGGAAACAGATCAACAAATTCGTCGAGGTGCTCGATGGGTTATTTCATAATTCTAGATTGAAGGACAAAGCATCGTTCCGATTTGTCGATATGGGTTCGGGCAAAGGCTATTTGACCTTCGCTGCATATGAACATTTCACGAAACGGCTCGGTCTTGAGGTAAATGGTTTGGGTGTGGATGTTCGAACGGACATGATCGAACTCTGCAATTCGATCGCGGTGGCGGGCGAATACTCCGGCCTCCGTTTTGCAGAAGGCACGATCGACAATACCGAGTTCGATGGAACTGACATACTGATCGCTCTTCACGCCTGCGATACGGCTACCGACGATGCTCTTTTCAAGGGAATAAGTCTAAACGCGGCGATCATTGTTGCTTCACCTTGTTGCCATCGGGAGATCCGGAAACAGATCACCGCGCCCGATGAATGGAAAGACATTCTAAAGCACGCCGTGCTGCTCGAACGAACGGCAGAAACGATGACCGATGGCATTCGTGCTCAACTGCTCGAACGATCAGGTTATGCGACGAAGATGTTCGAGTTCGTCGCGACCGAGCATACGCCGAAGAATAATCTGCTCGTTGCAACAAATCGAACTTCCGCCGAATCAAATGACAATTTCCACGATGAAAAACTGCTCGAATTTATGAGAAGATACGGTATAAAAGAACAGCGTCTAGCAGCCCTTCTTGGCTTGATCGCCGAACGAACAACGAATGGAGATTGAGCTATGCAATCAAAAGCCGAAACACCTGATCAATACATAACCGAATTGGCAGACGACCGAAAAGAGGCTGTTTCGAAATTGAGAAAGACGATCAGCAAGAATCTTCCGAAAGGATTCAAGGAAGAGATGAGCTACGGGATGATCGGCTGGGTCGTGCCGCACAAACTCTATCCAACGGGTTATCATTGCGATCCTAAGCTGCCGCTGCCCTTTCTTGGCCTGGCATTACAGAAGAACTATATCTCGTTCTATCACATGGGTTTATACGATGGTCCGCTGCTCGAATGGTTTCGTGCGGAATGGGCAAAGGTAGCGGGCAAGAAGCTTGATATGGGCAAATGCTGCGTTCGGTTCAAGAAACCCGAAGAAATTCCGTTTGAGCTGATCGGCGAGCTTGTTTCAAAGGTCACGCCATCCGAATGGATCGGTATATACGAATCGACGATCAAACGCTGAAACGGACACGTTAATCTTGACTATTTTGTAGGGTTAGGCGTAAAATTAGGGATTGTCTTTATAACAGTGAGACAAAAAGGGGAAAGAAAATGAAAGCAGAAATTCATCCAAATTATCAGGAAATGACAGTGGCGTGTGCTTGCGGCAATTCGTTCCAGACGAAATCGACGCTTGGCGAAGAGCTTCACGTCGAAATTTGCTCGGAGTGTCATCCGTTCTTTACGGGTAAGCAGAAATTAGTCGATACGGCTGGTCGTGTTGATCGCTTCAAACGACGCTACGCTCGCGGAGCGCAGCCCGAACCCGTTAATCCAGAAGCACCTGCAGAAACAGTTGCGACCGCAGAAGTTTAACGATCGTGCGTTTTTCGAAAGATAAATATTAGCCACGAACAATTTGACGCCGCCGCTTTTGCGCCGTTCGATCGAGATGTACAAATTACATCCGCGAAAGGCAAAAAAGGTCGGCGTTTCTCTTTAACTTTTGAGCATCGAAACTTCGTCATTCTGTACGGAAACATTATTGCCATGAGATCAAAGAATTCACTTAGATTCACCCGATTCGTCCACACCGTGTTCGCGATGGAACGCGATCTTATAGTTGGCGGCCAAGCCGTGATGGAAGGCGTTATGATGCGGACACCTTCGGCTTACGCCATCGCTTGTAGGCGGCAGGACGGCGAGATAGTTACTACTGCCGAACCGCTGCCGAAGTGGAGCGACAAGTATAAATGGCTGAACATTCCTGTTCTTCGCGGCGGAGCGACGCTTATCCAGACGATGGCACTCGGCGTGAAAGCACTCAATTTCTCGGCGAAAATATTTGAGGACGACCTCAAGCAACAGGAAGAGTTGGCAAAGGAAAAGGCCTTTGAAACACAGGCGGTTTTGGTCGATGGCAGCCTAGACAAAAATTTTTTGAAGGCACCGGTAAAGGTAACGATGCCGGAAACGTCAAAGGCGAAGAAGGCCGGACAATCGGCAAGTGCGGTCGGTTCGATCATCTTCGCACTCGCATTTAATATCGCGCTGTTCGTGGTTGCGCCGCTGTTGATAACGAATGCTGGTTTTATCGCTCTTGGTTGGGCACAGGCTCCCGTGCTGGCAACGGACGCGACGTGGTGGCAGACGACGTATGCATACATTTGGGAAACAAAGCCTTATTCATGGCTCGCGTTTAACCTGATCGACGGCGTGATTCGAATGTTCTTCTTCGTAGTTATGATCTACACGATGTCGTTCCTTAAAGATATTCGCCGCGTATTTGAATATCACGGTGCAGAGCACAAAACGGTCTTCACCTGGGAAAAAGGCTTGGACCTGACACCGGAGAACGCGCACCTTCAACGTCGGCAACATCCCCGATGCGGCACTTCATTTTTAATGGTCGTTATGCTGGTTTCTCTCGTGCTGTTTTCCGTCATCACATTTGAAGAAACCTGGCTGAACCTCGTAATTCGAATCGTCCTAATGCCTTTAGTCGCCGGCATTTCATATGAAGTTATCCGATACGCAGCAAAGAAAGAATCTGGAGCTTTCTTCAAATCAATGACGCTTCCCGGCATTTGGCTTCAGAATATTACGACGCAGGAGCCGGACAGCAAACAACTTGAGGTCGCGATCCGAGCGCTCGACGAATCGCTAAAGCTCGAACCTGAAATAATGATCAGTGACCAGTTAGCAGTAGCCAGTTAGATCGCCACGGATAGCGCTCCCATCCAGAATACAGACAACTGACCAGTAATCGCTGAAAACTGAAAATGTTTGAAAAACTTGCACAAATCGAGAAGAGTTATAATGAGCTTACGGAACAGATCTCGCAACCGGAATTCATGTCGGACATGTCCGTATATGCGAAACTGATGAAGCAGCATCGCTCACTAGGTGAGATCGTAGCGAAATATCTCGAACTCAAAAAGCTGCGCGAAGACCATGAGGGTGCGAAGGAATTATCCGAGATCGCTGAAGACGACGAGATGCGTGAGATGGCGAGAGCCGAGCTTGCCGAGATCGAAGAGAAACTGCCGGCTGCCGAAGAGGCTCTGAAATTCCTGTTGTTGCCGAAGGATCCGAACGACGAGAAGAATGTCATTCTTGAGATCCGGGCCGGAACCGGTGGTGACGAGGCTACTTTGTTTGCGGGCGAAGTGCTTAGAATGTATGCTCGGTACGCAGAAAGGCAGGGTTGGAAGATGGACGTGATGGAAGCTGCCGATACCGGCGTCGGCGGTGTGAAAGAAGCCGTCGCGGTGATCGAAGGCGACAGCGTATTTTCCAAGATGCGATATGAATCCGGCGTTCATCGAGTTCAGCGTGTTCCACAAACCGAAACGAGCGGGCGAATTCATACTTCTGCGATAACAGTCGCCGTGTTGCCCGAAGCCGAAGAGGTTGACGTCCAGGTAAACCAGAACGACCTTCGCATTGATACATTTTGTTCGTCAGGTCCGGGCGGCCAATCGGTAAACACGACATATTCAGCAGTTCGTATTACGCATTTGCCTACCGGACTGGTGGTTTCGATGCAGGATGAAAAGTCGCAGATAAAAAACCGCGAAAAAGCGATGCGGGTTTTGCGTGCGAGGCTGCAGGAGATCGAAGAGCAGAAGCAGCACGATGCACAGGCAAGCGAGCGGAAATCGATGGTTGGAAGCGGCGATCGTTCGGAAAAGATCAGAACTTACAACTTTAAGGAAAATCGTGTGACCGATCACCGCATCGGCATGACCGTACACCAATTAGATCTGGTTATGGAAGGTGCGTTGGACGAATTTATAGAAGCCGTTCGAACGCATTATCAAACAGAAAAATTGAAAGCTGAGTCAGTCAGCGGATAAAGATTTATGAAACGAGAATCGATCTTGGGAATTGGAAGCCTGTTGATGATCTTACTGGCGCTGGCGATCGGATATATCGGTGTATTTGGCGGGCCGAACATTCTTCTGCCGCCACTAATTACGTCGGTCGGCTTTGTCGTGATCGCGTGGGTATTCTTCTCATTTAGAAAGGCATAAGGTGACCCCGCCGCCAAAGCATCGTTAAGAACACTGTGCCCATAACCCGACTTTATCTTGTTAGACACGGTCAATCTGCCGGAAATGCCGAAGGGCGTTTTGGCGGACACGGGCCTACGCCGCTTTCGACGCTTGGTGAACGCCAGGCCGAGATCACTGCCCAAGCCCTTGCGAACGAAGGCGTTTCGGCGATCTATTCGAGCGATCTTCATAGGGCCGTTCAAACTGCAGAACAATTAGCCGCAATAATAGAAAAGCCGGTGAAAGCTACTAAAGCATTTCGCGAACGGGACGTTGGAGTGCTCGAAGGCCTTACGTTCGACGAGTCAAAGGAACAACACCCGAACGACTATTTCGCCCTTGTAAATCGGAATGTTCAGCACGTAATTACAAACGGCGAAAGCTACCGACACCTGCTAACCCGAGCGACTGCCGAACTCTGGAATATTCTGCGTGATCATCAAGGCGAACGCGTCGCGATCTTTTCACACACCGGCGCGATCTGCTTTATAACGCTTCATCTAATGGGTGGTATCCGGCGAGATACGAAGCAGACGCCGTGGATCGTGACGTCAAATTGCGGGATAAACCGCTTTGAGATCCGCGGTCGAAACAACGTCCGAGTTCTCGCCCTAAACGACACCCGCCACCTCGCCGACATCACCGGCAACGACTCCTTCGCCGCTCGTTGAATGCGCATTTGTTCTTTTCCGACTATGTTACAATTCTGTTCATGAATTCTGATCTACTAAAGCGAATAACGTCGAATCCGAAACAATGCGGCGGCCGGCCATGCATTCGAGGAATGCGTATTCGCGTGAAGGATGTGATCGATATGCTTGCAGGCGGAGCAACAACGACAACAATTCTTGAGGATTACCCATACCTTGAGCTGGAAGACATTCAAGCATCGCTGGCTTATGCCGCTGAGCAAATGGATCATGCAGTAGTTATTTCCGGGAGATGAAATTCTTTGTGGATGCTCAATTGCCGCCCGGTCTTGCTCGTTGGCTGACGGAGATAGGCCACTCCGCTCAGCATGTGGCGGAATTGGATCTTGGTGACGCTGAAGACGCTGTTATTTGGGAGCGTGCACTCGATCAAAACGCCGTTATCGTAACCAAGGACGAAGACTTTGCCGAACGCCACGCCCATTTCGGCGACGGGCCGACCGTTATCTGGCTTCGGATCGGTAATAGTACTAATCGAACGCTTCTGCTTTGGCTCGAACCACGCTGGGATGAAATTATGGAGCTTCTTGGTAATGGTAATCGTTTGATTGAAGTTCGATAAACGCTTTGAAATTCGCGGTCGAAACAACGTCCCCGTCCTCGCCCTAAACGACACCCGCCACCTTGCCGAAATAACCGGAAACGACTCCTTCGCCGCCCGTTAAAACAACCCTTCGAACTCAATTTCCTTGACATTGGGTAGTGATTGCATAAAACTCGGGGTGTCCTAATCGTTAAATCCAGAGGTAACCAATGGCAAATCTACTCAAACTGAAGTTGATACTATTCACGTGTCTTTTTCTTAATGCACCCGTTTTTGCGCAGATCGACGAGATCAGAGAGATAACCGGTTTGCCCATCCCGATCGGGGCTGCCGTAATTTATGGGCAGGTTGTTATCTCTAACTTCCCGCGTGGGGAAAAGCGGCCTTCGATCCTGGTGTTCTTGGAATCTAACGGCTCACAGGTGGCTCGTTATCAAGCAAACGATCGAGGGTATTATTTTTTCCTTAAGCGACCGGCGCCGGGTTCTATCGTTGTTTTTGAAATTGACGGCATAAACGTGGGCCGTGTTTTTTTGACTCCGACAGGAAGCGACCAAGTGCGACAGGATGCAACAGTTGATTGGCGAATGCTGCGAGGGTCATCAAACTCTGCGACGGGCGTGATCTCGGCGAATGAGAAATACCCTCGAGATACGGAAAACGAAAAAATGTTTGAGAATGGAATGAAGTTGGTAAGGGAAAAGAAGAACAGCGAAGCCACGGAATTGTTTCAAAAGGTCGTTGCGACCGATCCGAAAGATTACCTTGCCTGGACGATGCTTGCGTCTATCTACTCCGCTGAAAAGAAGCAGAGCGAAGCTGTTACCAGTTACAACAGGGCGCTCGAAGCAAAGCCGGATCTGATGATCGCAATGACAGGTCTCGGTCGGCTTGAACTCGCACGGAAAGACCACGATGCGGCGATCGTTATTCTGTCCAAAGCTGTCGCTACGAATGCGGGCTCGGCCGAAGCGAATCACTTACTGGGCGAGGCATATCTTGCCGCCAAAAAAGGATCGCTGGCCGTTGGCTACCTTAACAAGGCGATCGAAATAGCGCCTGTCGAGATGGCCGAGGTGCACCTTCGTTTGGCTGCTCTCTACAACGGTGCCGGGTTGAAGGAAAAGGCGGCGCTCGAATATAAGCTTTTCCTTGACAAAGTAAAGGATCATCCTGACAAAAAGAAATTCGAGCAGTATGTAAAGGAGAACGCTCAAAGATCCTAACTGCCGATCCATTCTTGGTATCTCCAGAAACACAAAAAAAGGGCCGGAAGCGGTTAAGCTTCCGGCCCGTGTAATTTCAACTATCAGTAGATTAAAACTGATAACGGAAACCGAACTGTACCCGACGCGGAGCACCTTGGGTGCCGTTAAAGATCCGGCCAAAAGTTGACGGAGCTGTCGCCGTCTCCGGGTCTTCAGGAAGCCCATAGGTAGTTCGAGTGAAATTACCGGCACCGAAGTATTGAATGTTCGTTACGTTGAATACTTCAAACCGGAACTGGAATTTATGATCCTCAGACCACGGCATGGTGACCGACTTTGAAAGTCCAAGATCGAGTGTCTGATAGCCAGGCAAGCGAAGCGTATTACGTTCTCCTGTTTCGCCGGGACGTGCATTTCTGAGTGAGTTCAATGCTGCTTGCGGATCCGCAAAGAAATTCTGCGTATTACGCTGGACACCGTAATCAATGTTCCGAATACGAGTTCCGTTAGACTGAACGTTCCAGTTTGTCGCCCATATCTGGCCGTCGAACGGCGTTGAAAGAGGTTGACCCGAATTCCAGCGATAGATACCGCGCAAAGACCATCCGCCAAGGAATGCATCGGCAATGCCGTTCATGTTGCTGAAATAAGGTTGACCTTTACCAACCGGCAATGAAAACAGGAAGTTCGCATTGACGACATGCTTCGTGTCAAAGTCAGAAACCGAATAATTATCGTCAGGGCGAAGCGGATTCAATAAGAACTGTCCGCCATACGAGCCATCGGTCTGCAGACCTGAAACGCTATCGAATGACTTCGAGAAAGTATAATTGAAGTCATAGGAAAGTGTTTCACCTAGACGTTGTCGCAGCGAAAAACTGCCGCCATGGTAGTTTGAGTCGGCAAACGTACCGAACGACGAAAAGGCTGCATACTGCGGATGATAGAACATATTCGGGAAAAGACCCGGATTGTTCGGCAATCCAAATTCGGTCGCGTCATCGATGATCAACTGAATGAAGGTATAGTCTCGGATCGCAAAGCCTGTATCCGCAAACAAACCATAGATCGCCTGTGTATTGTTGTTCGCCGGCAAACCAAAAACGCTTAATGCCGTTCTTGCTCCCGGGAACAAATTCTCAAAATACGGAATCGCACCTAGACTCGTTATTGGAACACCTGCACGCTGAGCGTCAACTAACATACCGGCAGCAGTGTACCAATCAAGGCCCGAAACCGGATCCACCAAGTTGTTCAACGCAAAAATATCACGTGCTCCAAATAGGTCTCGAGCCGCTCTTCCGATGTAGGAAGCTTCGAAGTACATGCCTTTTGGAAGTTCTCGGCCGAACGAAGCATTCCAACTATAGTGCGTTGGCGACACGATCGTACCGTCAAGTGACGATTCAATGCGGGTCAATTCGTCTGCTGGTGTCGAGAACCGCTGTGTTGGAGCAGGTATGCCCGGCAGCGATCGGATATTCTGGTCAAATCCAGTAAAACGAGGAGCTAAGTTCGACGTAACATCATAGGTGTTTGCAGAGATCGTTGTGCTGCTCGTAAATCCTATCGATGATAGTCCGTCAAAGCTAACAGCCAACTGACCGCCAAAGTAGTCGTTTAGGATCTGGAATCCGCCGCGAACAACCGAATCGCCTTCGTCACCAAAAAGAAATCGGCCGAACTTTCCACCGACGTTCGGTGTCCAAGCGGCCGCGATTCTCGGCTGAAGATTATTCCAGTCAGTTTTGTAAAAACCAGGAGCGTCATTTGCTGGACCACCAAGTTGGAAGTTAACGAGTTCGTTTGTTGGAATGCCCAAACGTGCGCTCGCCTGACGACGTTCAAAAATTTCACCCAACGGAGTCGTCGGAACAACCTGGAAACCGTTCTTTTCATAGACCGGGCGGCTTACGCCGTAACGAAGACCGAAGGTCAGGGTCAGACCCCGATTCACCTTCCAAACGTCTTGAACGTATCCGTCATATTCTTCAGTAGCAAAAGTTCTTGCTGCCGGTGTACCAACGGGCACCACGCTTCCGTCAATATCAAAGGTAAAGTTGCCGCTGTACTGTGAAAAACGGCCGATAAGCGCCGTTGCTGCAGCCTGAGCAGATGCAACGCTGCCGCCGTTGATCGTGTAGCCTGCGGCTTCGATCTCTGCGTTAACGACGGCACCTGATTGGTCGTAGAACGACGGATTTGTAACCGCCGAATCAAAGGCGTTCGCAAAGCTGCGGCGTTGGTTACGAATAATACGGACATTGCCGCCAAACTGGATCGTATGGTTGCCCTTGATCCAGGTGAGATCGTCCGTAATGTTGGTTACCGGCGTGACCCGATCCAAAGTTCGAGCGAAAAGCACGGGTGCATAAACAAAGCGGAAAGTAATCGCACTGTCGCTTGAATCACCTTGTGTGCTGAACGCCTGTCGGGTGCGGCCAAACCGGAAGTTATTTACAAGATTGTTACTGATCGTCCAGTTATATCCGGCAGCAATACCTGTTGGGTGACTCCAAAAACTTGTTGCCGGGGTATCCGGAAATGCGGAAACACCTGCAGTCGTATCCCACTGGTAATTTCCACGGAAGAACAACTGATGGGAACCGTTAATATTGTAGTCGAATCGAGCGATGTGGGTATTTTCCTTATCGATCGTCGGCGAGTTGAACAAGAATCCGCCAGTATTCAGACCATCTCCGATGATCGTGTTATTGGAAGCATATCGACTGCTCGCAGCTCCGAGCACGGCGATAGCTGCCGGATTCAATCCAGCCGCTTCCGAATAGATAGAATCTAGCTCTGCACGCGAAAGGTCGCAAAGTCCATTAACACAGCTTGGGCCGGTTCCATTAAAGCGAATCCTTCCCTGCCCCAAGTGAGCGAGAGGAACGACACGGTTTACGGTCGCATCCTGTGTCTGATATTGACCCTCGTATGAATAAAAGAAAAACAATTTCTCTTTCACGATCGGTCCGCCAATTGAACCACCATACACATTTCTAGCAAGGCTAGGACGTTCGACTCCGGCAAGATTATTGAAGAAATCGTTTGCCGAAAACTTTGTCGGTCGGTAAAAGTAAAAAGCAGAACCTCGGAAATCATTCGTACCGCTTTTGGTAACGAGGTTGATCTGTGCACCCGACGAACGGCCCTGATTTGCGTTTGCGCCAACGGTTGTGATGCGGAATTCCTGGACAGACTCAGTCGTCGCACGAAGTGCTGAATCCTGAGAAAGGTCGCCCCCGCCTGCACGTCCGCCTGTTTGCTGGTCGTTGATATCGACACCATCAAGCGTAATGTTCGCCTGATCGCTTCGTCCGCCGGCAACATATCCATCGCGGGTTACACCTGGCTGAAGCGTAAGAAGATCGTTAACACGGCGAAGATCTGTCGGTAACTGAACGATCTGTGCAGGCACGAATGTATTGCCGATCGTTGAATCTGTTTGGTTGACAACCGATTCAATTGAGCCGGTCGTCACGTCAACCACTACCGAAACGTCACCTGCCTCAAGGGCAATGTTGATCTCTACGGGAGAATCAACTCGAGCCTGTACTTCGGTGTTTATCGCTTTTTTAAATCCAGTAGCGGTCACCTCGAGCCGATAGCTTGACGGCTGGATCGAGGCAAACGTGTAGCGACCCGAATCTGAAGAGATGGTCGAGCGACTCAAACCGGTCGCTGTATTTATTAGTGTTACGGTTGCACCGGGCACGACGGCACCGGTTTGGTCTGAAACCGTGCCGCTTACACCCGATGTGCCGGATTGAGCAAAGATCGCACTCGCAAACAATAATGCGGCGATCACGGTTGCAAGTCCGGAAACGGCTTTGGTTCGTAGATAGCTAAAATTCATAGCTCCTCCTTTAGGTTAGGGTTGGTCAAAAGTGCAGTCAGAATGCCTACAACCAGAATCTTAGGCATTTTCCGTTCCACGTCGGATATTGCGGAAAATAGCGACAAAACCACACAGAATCAGCTACTGTTCACCCGGTAAGTTCCGAACGAACTGTAAAATTTGGATAATATTCAAATTTTTGTGGAATTCGATAGGCGGATTATATAGATTTTTTTGGAGTTAGCCAAGCCAACGCTGCCTTAGCGGCAGTAGCACCCATTCCGACCGCAGATGCGATGGTTGGCCCTATCGGATTAGCAACATCGCCGACCGCGAAGACGCCCGGGATGTTGGTCGTGCAAGTGGAATCAACTTCTACGTACCCGGAGCTATCGGTTTTGATCACGTCTTTGAATAATTCCGAGTTCGGCGTAACGCCAATTCGGATCAGTGCGTTCTGAACGCTAAGGATGGATTCATCGCCTGTTTCTAAACTAAGGATCGTCGAAGTTTCCACCATTTCATTCCCGCCAAATGCCAATACGATGGAATTGGTCAGAAATCTAACGTTTTCAAAAACCTTCGCTTGATCGATAAACTCAGCACGAGCTGAGAGATCGGCTCGCCGATGTACGATATAAACTTGCTTTGCGAATGGAGCAAGAATTGTCGCATTTTCGATAGCCGCGTCGCCTCCGCCCACGATCAGAACGGTTTTCCCGGCAACTGCTGATGGCTCTCGGGCACCCGAATCTATTATTCCACGACCGGCAAACTTCGCTTCACCCGGCACGTTAAGAATTCGCCGTCGAACGCCGGTGGCAATGATCAAAGCCTGAGGCGTGACCGTTTCACCGTTTTGAATTTCGATCGACATCGGATCCGTCGTAAACCCGACTGCTCTTGAGTTCAGAATCGGACTCGCCAGATCTGCGATCTGTGCCGTGAGTGTCTTGACGAGTTCTTTAGGTTCAATTTGGGAAATGCCGGGATAGTTAGTGATCGGCGAAAAGATTCGATTTATCTGTCCACCCAAAATTCCTTTTTCGTCGACTACCACATAGCTCAGGCCAAGCTCTCGGCACCACAATGCACTCGAGATTCCGGCAGGCCCGCCGCCGAGGATCAACACGTCAGGATCTGGTTTTTTGTTCACAACGTTTCTACGTACAATACTCGATATTTGTCATCCACAAATGCCATTTTTTGTCACATTCTATCGATAATTTTTAATTTTTTACACCGCCCTGTCTCGAAGCCAAAAAGCTAACATATGCAGAATCAGTGTTTTACGATCCGCTCTTCGGCTCTCCGAGTTCTCATAAATATGGCACCTCAATTGCAGGAAAGCAGGATTGATATGGGCGTAGTCCGTCTAGCTCAATGCGAAAACGCCGCCCGCTGCCCGCCTATCTATTTTGAACAATGCAATTCCTATGAGACTTGAAGTTGAAAAGAACACGTCGCAAGTTCTTGTTGCCGCAAGACCACTCGGACAATCAGAACTTACTGGCCCAACATCGAATGTTGCCGAACTTCTGAACCTTGGTATCAGGGCCGCCCAAGCCGGCGAACGAGGCGAGGCTCGTGCTGCCCTTTTTAGGGTAACTGAAGCCGATCCGAAAAACGAAGCCGCTTGGCTTTGGCTTGCTTCGATAAGCGAGTATCCGGAAGAGTTACTTGTCTTCCTTAACAATATACTCGAGATCAACCCGGACAATGAACGGGCAACGGAGTGGAAGGCGTCAACAAATTCATTGCTTGCGAAAACATTTGTTCAGCGTGGCATTGACGCCGCTGAAAGCGATAAAGCGGACTTCGCTGCCGAATGCTTTACTCGCGCACTGGAATTTGATCAAAATAATGAAACGGCGTGGCTCTGGAAAGCCTCGCTGGCGGACAGTACGGAACGACGCATAGGCTATCTTGAGACCGTTCTTAAGATCAATCCGCAGAATGAAGCAGCAGCTCGTGCCTTCCTGAATGCCCGAAGAGAAAAGACCAAAGAACTACTTGCAAGTGCCAAGACGGCAGCGGTTGAGGGTCGTAAGGTGGAAGCCTACGATATGCTCAAGTCAGTCATCGAAGAGGATCCGGCCTGCGAAGACGCATGGTTATTGAGGTCTCATTTCGCCGACAGTCTTGACGAGAAAATACTTTCGTATCAGCGCGTTCTAGAGATAAATCCGACAAATCAGGCGGCTCGCGTGAGCCTTGATTCGCTAAATGAACTTGTCGGTATTGTTAGCCACACTGCGCCTTCGGACGATAACCGACCGTCATTCGCCTCAGAATTTCAACACGACGCGAATCTTCATTACGAGCCCGAGATAGATCGCATTCCAACTCAAGACTTGGAAATACCGCCTGAAATCGTCGAAGAGTTGAAGGACCTTGAAGCCCGAAGTGCATCATTGGCCTTCATCGACGAGCCAACAAATACTTTTGTTGAAGACCTTTCACCGGATGAGATCGATTCCGAAGAACAGTTCGAAAAAGTCGCTGCGATAGAGCAGCCTCCGTCTGTTGACAGAGATCAGCCGGAAGTCGATCTAGATCTTGATGAAGATCATCAGGATGTTGAATCGGAAACCGATGCCGATTTCGAAGCCCGCGAAGCCGAGGACGTAGCAGTTCCTGCCACCTTTGAAACAGAACCGGAGAACTACGTTCCAACATTTGCGGTTTCGCCGTTTCAAGTGGACGAGACGGTCAGCAACGGCCACATCTATCTCAGCCCGATCGAGCCGACTTCAATGGCGGCGGAATCAACCGAAGAGGAATCAGTCGACGAAACGATCGAAGTGATGTCCGGAGATTCGTTCGCGGCGGCTGAAGCCGAAACAACAGAATTCCGGGTAGAGGAAGTTTTTGAAGAATATTCGGCTGAGGCTGCGACATATGTAGATTCGATCAGTGTAGTTTCTGAAGAAGTTGAGACTGAACCGGAATCAGACTTCGAAGCAATTGAAGAGGTTCAAGTATCTCAACCGATTGTGGAAAACTTGGTAGATCAAATACCGGAAGATCTCGAGGTCAAGGACGTATCGACACCCGAAACAACGGAAGAATTCACATACTCGTCAGAAAAAATTACGATTCCAGCAAGCGTCGAAGTTGAACCGATCGACGACGACCCTTACAAAACTGTTTCGCTAAGCTGGACAGACATCCCCGGGTCATCGCCGTGGGAAAGCGCCGTTGCTGAGCAAACCGTTGCTCTCGATACGGAACGTGAATTTGTCCGTAAGCAAGCGTCCGAAACCCGTCCTGTTTCGACCCTGTGTGCGTTTTGCGGCTCGACCAACGAACACAATACGATCACGTGCAGTGCGTGTTTCGCCGTTCTGACACTTTCCGATCTAGATGTTCTAATCGGAAACAACCAAGCTGATAGGCATGCCATTAGATCCTCGGTCGAGCGAATGGAAAACTTGCGCGGCAAACGAGAGTTGGACGAGTCCGAACTGACAATGCTCGGGATCGGACATTTGAATCTTCAAGAACTTCAATCCGGTTATGACGCATTGCATGAGGCGGCAAAGCTGAACCCAAACAATGTCGTACTCTCGTCGCAGGTAAATTCACTATTGATCAAGATCGAGGATATTCGTAAACACGAAGAGACCTTGGGATCGATGACGAAAGGCAAAACGATCTTGGTTGTTGACGACAGTCCGACGGTTCGCAAGCTTATTTCCGGCAAACTCGAAAAATGCGGACACGACGTGTTCTGTTCGGCCGACGGTGTTGAAGCTCTTCAAGTGCTCGACACGATGAAGCCGGATCTGATCTTGCTTGATATCAACATGCCGAATCTCGACGGCTATCAGACATGCAGAGCGATCCGAAATAACAAAGAACTTACCGACGTTCCGATCGTTATGATCTCGGGCAAAGACGGTTTCTTTGACAAGGTTCGAGGCAAGATGGCCGGCACATCCGGTTACATCACAAAGCCTTTCGGGCCGGAAACTCTAATGAAAACGGTTGAGACATTCTTGGCAGGCCAAACACTCGAAATGCTGGAAGTGGTCCAAGCCGAAGTTTGACGCGACAAAATCAACTGTCACATTTGATGACGGAAAGACAGACTCGGCCCATTCGGAAAGCACGATCCGTTCGGGCCGAATCTATTTGACAGAATTTACCGTCGATGTGTTAAGCCGGAAACTTCCATGAATTGCTCCTTCAATGCCGTAGAACAAGCTTCGATCGTCGAGCGATCCGTGTTGATCATGCGGGCTCAACTCCTGGCCCGGCTCCATCACGACAATGCGGCCGCCGAGAAGACTACTCTCCTTGATGTAGCAAAAGGTCTTGGCGACTCGATCGTTGTGCTAGACGACGCTCTCATCGCTGAACCAGTCTTTCGACTCATCGATTCGATCTCCGCTATTGATGCAGGGAATCAACAGGCGACGTTTACAAGTATCCACGGTGCACTTGATCTACTCGCTACTATCGAAGAACGGCTTTTATCGCTGCCAATTGATAGTCCGCCAACTGATCTTGAAATTGATGATCTGTTCGATCGGTCGATCGTTGGGCCGATCCCGCCCCATGCTGCCCCAATTAAAGCCAGGGTTCCGGACGCGAAGATCGACCTGGAATTGCTGGATATTTTTCGGGATGAGGCAGAAGACTTACTTCGCAACATCGAATCTTGCCTGAACGCCCTTGCTGCCAATACTGGAAACGAAACCGCTCTTTGGGAAATCAGACGCCATGCACACACGTTCAAGGGTTCGGCCGCGATCGTCGGGTTTTTGCGATTATCTGATCGGGCTCACGCGATCGAAGATCTCATCGAATCATTTGCGAACCAACCGATCGAACGACGTTTCGCGTCCCTTGCTCCACTGAAAGAGTCATTCGCTGCTTTGCGCTCGGCATCTGTCTCGGCATTCTTTGAAAACGAATCTGGATCAACATCTGCAACCGAGCCAGAACCCCAAATTGGCGATCGATTCGTACTTTCAATTCCACCAATTTTGAGTTTGGACCAGCCGCTAAAGCCGCAAACGGAGAATGGCACGACGGCACCGATCGTTGCCGAGCGGCTCAACACCGACGATAAAGATACGATACTTCGGTTACCGACATCGAAACTCGAGAAGCTCGACCAATTTGCGCTCGATCTCGAACTTTCCCGCCGTTCGGTCGAACGCGAATCAGAGAGGATAAAGGCCAAGAACGAACAGCTAGTAGAAAAATTGTTGCGGCTTGAGTTGTCATTGCCGCTTGATGACATCGGCGACGTAACGTTTTCGGGTGTGCACAAACTTGCCTCGGAGATCGGTAATGATCTTCGGATCATGCAGGATCGCTCGACCGGAGACTTACCTCGGGCTTCGGTCTTGCGAGCCGAAATAGAAGAGCTTCGGATGGTTGAGTTCGGCACAATAAAGGGGCGTCTGGAACGCACCGCAAGAGTCACGGCAGAAGAGACCAACAAACAGGTCGCGCTGAAACTGGATAACGAATCGGCGCTGATCGACGCCCACATTCTCGCGAAGCTTACCGAGCCGCTTCTCCATTTGATCCGAAATGCTGTAGTTCATGGCTTGGAATCTGGCGATACGCGGCGTTTCTTGGGGAAAAAAGAGATCGGTACTATTTTCCTCTCATATGCCCGAACCGATACGCATCTCGATATCCTGATTCGCGATGACGGCTCCGGAATTGACAAGAAACAGTTGATGAAAAAAGCCGTAGAAATTGGTTTTGCGAGCGAGGCTGATCTGAAACGGATGTCGGAGACCGAACTTCAATCGCTTATCTTTGAAGTTGGCTTATCAACGGCCGATTCATTGACAATGAACGCCGGTCGGGGTGTTGGGATGAGCATTGTAAAACGCGGGGTCGATTCACTCGGCGGTGCTATCCGCGTTAGTTCGATACCGCAAACCGGTACAGAATTCGCTTTCCGGATACCGCATCCGAAACAGACGATCAAAGCTGATCTATTCAGGTCGGGAACAACGGTCTTTGCTATACCGACCGAACGGATCGGTTCACATAGCAAATACGCAGGTGAGGCATTTCGCTCCGAAAAGATCGTTGAATACGATACCGAAAAAGGTATTGTCCGACTTGCGATCGACGAACCGCTGGGATCGGTACAGCTTCTAACCGCACCACGTTCAAAAAACCTCGAACAAGAGCCGGGAATTCTAGGATATGGATTTGAATGGGCCGGGTCGCCGATCCCGATCATTGATGTCGATCATGTATTCGATCATGGACTTCCATTTATTGAAACGCCGGCCGATCGCGAAAGCACTTCGGAGGCGGCCGATATCGGAAAAGTTCTGGTCGTTGATGACAGTCCTAGTGCACGTGCACGGAATGTCAAGATAATAGAACGCCAGGGCTTCAGTGTCGTAGCGGTCTCTGGCGGGATCGAAGCTCTCAATTGGCTAGCGAAGTTCGATTTTCCCCCGGTTCTTCTTGTCACCGACATCGAAATGCCGGAGATGAGCGGGTTCGAATTGATCAAAGCCGTTCGTCGACTGAGCAAGTACGCAAACCTCCCAATAATTATCGTTTCTTCGCGAAATGACGATGAGCATCAACGGATGGCGAACAAGCTCGATGTTGTTAAACTATTAAAGAAACCGGTAGATGAGGGACAGCTAATTGCGGCAGTAAGAGGAATAGCGACGTCGGGCACAGTAAAGCAAGTGGTCGGCTGATATTCGATCATCGCGGCGGCTTACTGGGACGGATCTCGACCTTGCTCGGCAGCGCTCGAGCCGGCATATTCAAAAGATCGACGATCACCCGTGCAATATCCGAAGGCTGTAATTGCCACATCTTTTCCTCGCTTGGCGAATCACCTCCAAAGTAGGTATTTACACTTCCCGGACATATATAGCTGACCTTGATATTATCTTGCCGGACCTCTTGCATCATTGATTCAGTGAAACCGTTGAGGCCGAATTTCGAAGCATTATAAGCGGCCATTTTGGGGTGTGCATTCTGGCCGGCAAGCGAAGAAATGTTGAATATGTATCCGCCACCGCGTTTCTTAAACAGCGGGATCGAATAATGGCAGGCATAGAAAACGCCGAAGAGATTTGTCTCGACCGTCTGCCGGAACTCATCGCCTGTTAACTCTTCTATTGTCTTACCGAAATAGCCGACACCCGCATTGTTAACCAAAATATCCAGTCCGCCAAATTTCCTTACGCATTCATCCAGCATCATCCGCACCTGGTCTTCGCTGCGGACATCGCAAACCTCGCCTTCGAC
>JBGTKQ010000098.1:0-26575 GCA_041744555.1 Pyrinomonadaceae bacterium | reverse complement strand
AAGATTCAACTGCATTTCCGGATGGCCCAGGCCGTTGTTGGTACGAGAGCTTCCACGCGTCAACCAATTATCACCGACCAATCCTTTTTCGATATCAAGTTCGGCTCGTTCGACAACCTCTCGCCCATTCACTTTCGGCCGGCGAACGATCAGTTCGATCAAACCTTTGTCCTTTGGCGAAGAAAGAACATATTCGATTCCTGCGTCTATCTCTGAAAAGATGATGTGTTTACTAAAGAGCGATCCATCCATTATACTTTCGATCCAACGGCCCCGAATTCATACATCCCGTCATATTCTGCTACCTCGTTCGCCGATGTTCCGTAGTGGCCGCTTGTTGCGATCGCATTTCGGAGCGGCTCGAAATCAGCATAGGAAATGTCCCACGCCTCGCGGTATTTGTTATACCAGAGTTCGAAGGCTTTGGTCATGATCTGGTTATCGACGGGAAGGAATAGTTGTCGGCGATCGGTCTGCATCACTTCTTGGACCCAGATAGTCTCGGCCAGATAGGCCATTGCCTCGTCTTCTTTAGTGAGAATGTTGTGGCGCTTCTCGAGGTCAAAGATCGCGTGAACGGCTTCGTGAATGATCTTCCCAGAGTCATAAATATCGAGGCTCCGTCGAAGATATAAGGCTTGCTCTTCTTTGTTATATATCGCTGTACCGCTATTAGCAGGTGTGCCGTAAACGGAAATTGTACCATTCGAGATACGGTCGGCGATCCGGGCAAAATCAGAGCCGATTATTACGTATGACCCTTGCCTGATGGTAATATGCGACGCTGTAGCTCCTTTCAAAACCGCGAACGCATGGGCGGCGACCCAATGATCCCAGCCTTCCATCGCTGGCCGTGCAGGCGGTTGAGGCTGACCGATGCCAAGCCACTTCCAACCGGTCGGTGGTAGATAAACTAACGAATCGGACCCGTCTTCCTGGCCAAATTTCCAGTTCCCCTTCTTTGTTGCGAAGCATTTAAGCTTCGTTCGCATGTAATAGTTGATCTCGAGCGCATTGATCGTATCAAAATTGAAAAGGATCACGTCCCAAACATTTGTACGGCCCGCGGCATCCGCGATTGTCCACCAATTGTCATAGGGCGTCGCTTGAAACGGCGTTCCACCCGGCGGCGGCCACATCAATTCCTTCGCGGGCATTTCCGGTGGAAGTTTCTTTGCCTTTTTTGCCATTAGAATATCTCCTAATTTTCGATCCGAAATTTCATTTCGGGAATTATAGTTCGGCGACGCCGACCATTACAAGAAGTTCTTGGTAGCCTTATAGTCAAAACGAGAAATCGGCGACGACCGGAGCATGATCACTTGGCTTCTCATTCGAACGTGGTTCCTTGTCGATCCAGCAATCGGTACAGGTTTCGGCGAGATCCGGCGTCGTCCAGATGAGATCGATCCTTAGTCCGCGGTTCTTTTCAAAATCGTGATGAAAGTTGCTCCACCACGTAAACTCTTTGGCGTCGTTGTTGAGCTGCCGATAAACATCAACAAAGCCCCAACGTTTTACATTTATCAGAGCTTCGCGTTCCTCCTTTGTAAAATGGAGCTTGTCCTTCCATGCCATTGGTTTCCAGACGTCCATTTCGTGCGGAGCCACATTAAGGTCGCCGCACAAAACCACATCATCGTCAGGTGTAAAATTATCGTCGAAGTATTTCCGCAGCCGTGCAAGCCAATCTAGTTTAAATGCGTATTTATCTGATCCGAGCTTCGTTCCGTGAGGAGCATATACGTTCACAATATGCATGCCGTTGACATCGGCCATAATGATCCGTTTCGGTGCGTCGTCAGCATCATCCGGAAACTTCCAACGGACATTTTCAAGCGGTACGCGAGAAACTATCGCGACGCCGTTGTATGCCTTTTCGCCGGTAAACGCTACATATTCATACCCGATCGATTCGAACTTTCGACGAGGGAACTTGCTGTTAACGCATTTCGTCTCTTGCAGGCACAGTACGTCAGGCTCTACAACCGAACACCATTCCATCACCTGAGCGATACGGGAGTTGATCCCGTTTATGTTCCAAGTAGCGACTCTCACTTGTCAGACATTGAACTCTGCAAACACCGGTGCATGGTCGCTTGGGCGTTCGAGGGCACGCGGTCCTTTGTCGATCTGGCATGCCGTGCATTTTGCGGCGAGCGATGCAGATGTCCAAATGTAATCGATACGAAGGCCGCGGTTTCGTTGCCAGGCTCCTTCGCGATAATTCCACCACGAAAATTCCTGGACATCGCCATTAAGTTTTCGGAACAGATCGGTGAAGCCCCATTGCTTGACGTTGTACATCGCCGCTCGCTCGGTCCTTGTAAAATGCAGCTTGCCTTCCCATTGCGGCACGCTCCAAACATCAGTGTCGTCCATCGCAACGTTGAAATCACCACAAAGCAAAACGTCTTTGCTCGAATCGCAAGTTTCGTCGAAATAACTTCTCAACCGCTGAAGCCAATCCAGCTTGAACGTGAATTTATCCGTACCAAGTTCGGTGCCGTTCGGTATGTAAGTGTTCACGATCCGGACGCCTTTGATCGTCGCGGCGATCATGCGTTTTGGCGATTCGTGCGTGTCATCAGGAAAGTTCTTTTGAACGTCTTCGATCGGAAACTTCGAGATGATCGCAACGCCGTTGTACGACTTTTGTCCAAGTATCGCGGCCTCATAACCTGCTTCTTTCAAAGCTTCGAGCGGAAAACCCTCGTCCACGGTCTTAGTCTCCTGAAAACAGACAACATCGATCTCAGAATCCGCCAGCCATTTCGTCAGCATCTCCATTCGGATGTTGATCGAGTTCACATTCCAGGTTGCTATCTTCATCAGCTATTTTTAACACAAAAAGAACATCGCGGGCTATTCCTTTGGTTTTTTAGGGCGCTCGTATGGATGGACTACCCGATGGACCTCTCCGTTTCGGTCAAGCAAGTCAACGTCGGCATCAAACACCGATAAATAGGTATCGTGTCTTTCATCATCGACCGTGATCCCTGCGAAACGGAAACGCGGCTCAGAGAACTCTGCTCCTGCAGGGGCAGCCGGTCGCCAAGGCGTGAAGAGCCATGTCGGAAGCACGGCAGTGCCGGCGCTGTCTGTTCCGCCTTTTCGCTCTGTACACATCAGATTCGGCATCCGATCTGTCTCATGCGTCCGTTTTAATACTTCCCAACCCCAGCAATACTTATAACCGATGGCTTTTTCTGCGAAAGGTAAACCGGTCTCGCTATCCGTTAAATGTACACGAACAGAAGGGATGTTGAACGCCCGTCCGTAAACCGCATCTGGTCCCGGCTTTGGACCATTTTCTGAACGTTGTGCCGCCGCCGATCCGCACATCATGCAAATTCCGAATACTATTGACAGTGTTTGACCAAGTAGTTTCATCCTCTCTATGATGCCGAATGCCGCCGCTCGAGATTAGAATTGCGTTCCCAGAACACGCCATCTTTCAACCCTTGAATCGCTTTTTCGCTTTCGGCCATCTCAAGCCGCTTTGCAGCGAGAAGGCAATAATCTTCGTCCGATTCTATCACCACAAATTTACGTCCCAGCTTTTTGGCTACGACGGCGGTCGTCCCGCTTCCGGCGAATGGGTCGAGTACAAGGTCGCCTGAATCTGTGCTGGCCATGATTATCTTAGCAAGCAGCTTTTCGGGCTTCTGTGTCGGATGATCGGTGTTTTCCGGCATCGACCAGAAAGGCACGGTGATGTCCGTCCAGATGTTCGATGGATGAGTATCGCGGAAATTTCCGTCCGCCGATTCGTTCCAGTCTTTGGGTTGCCCGTCCTGCTTGTAGGGAGCCATTACACGTCGGCGTTGCTTCACCGCATCTAGGTTAAACGTGAACTCGCCTGACATCGTAAAGAACCAAATATCCTCGGCGGCATTTTTCCAATTTCGCTTTGCTCCTCGGCCTTTCTCTCGTTCCCAAGTAATGCGATTTTGCAGTTTGAAATATTTCGAACCAACTCGCTGTATCGCCGCAGCCGAACGCCAATCGCCGCAGATATAAATACTCGCGGTTTTCTTCAGCAAAGGTACACAAAGTTTGAGCCAGGAATCCAGCCATTGTTCGTATTCCTCAATGCTTCGAGCATTAAATTTTTGGGAACCAAAAGACTTGCTCAGATTATATGGCGGGTCGGCAAATAAAAGGTCGAAAGATATAGCTGCGATATGCGGCAAGATCGTATAAGTATTGCCGCACACAATTCGATCGAGCAATTCCGGGCCTTGGGCAAGATCGCTGACTTTAGTAATTCGCTGACGAAGCAGATCGATCTCTTCATCGATCAGCGTTAGGGTTCGATTTCTTAATGCTCGAATTTTGGCTGGTTTTGAACTGTCCATTACGTATGATCGGATTTGTCGTGGGGGCTTTTCTCTTTGGCTATAACGGTAATTTCCCCGTCCGGCTCAAGCTTTGCGGAACGGACATTTTTCGCTGACTCGACATGACCCTTTTCGCGAAGCGCCCGCGCAAGCTCTGCCTCAGTGATCTTGCTTTTGTTCATTGCATCTTTATCGATCTCACCGTCGTTGATCAATTCCCGCGGATCATTGTCAATCGTGGCTGCAAACCCTTTCCAGTGATATGAGATCGTCGCTATTCCCCAATGCAGCCCAAACAAAATGGCAAGCACCACAAGCATATTTAAAATACTTATCGAACCTGTAATACCCCGCGACATAATCGACCCGACCACAAAACCAAGGAGAATATCAACCGCCGAGAAATTGCCCATAAAGCGCCGTTTGCCAAACCTTATGATCAGTAAGGCAAGCACATATACGACTACAGTGCGAGCAACGACCTGCCAGACCGAGATCTGATCGTATTGTTGATCGATCCCAATTAGCCATACAAAGTCATCCCATATCGTTTTCACGTTAAGAGTATTATCTCATAACGGCGTGTAAACCCGACTTTTCAATTACGACAAGCAAAGGCGTTCGTAGCAGGACGTGTTGGGGCGGCGTTTCCACAAAGGATGCCGTCTTTCGAGACCTTATCGGAGAAGATCGAATATTTATGCATCAAGTAGTGGGGAACCAGAACCTGCCTTGACCCTCAAAAGGGCGCGTGATAATCTCTAATGTTTTGAGCTTAGAGCAATTTTGCTCTGTTATTTTTAAGTTTTTCTTTTAATAAATTAATAAATATATGTCATTTCTGGCGTTTGCCGGGATACAGCTTTTTCCGGACGGTACTCTCTTTATTCACATCGCCCTGATCTTAATAATGATCTGGGCGCTGAACCGCACGTTCTTTAAGCCTATCAACGAGATACTCGAAAAGCGGTCCAAGCAAAAAACAGGACGCGGCGGCGAAGCTGACGACATTTTGCAGGACGTAGCGAAAAAGCAAAAGAATTACGAAAAACAGATGCTCGAGGCTCGAACTGAAAGTTACGAGTACGTCGAAAAAGAACGCTTTGCGGCGGTTGATCTGCGACAGCAGACGATAGCGAATGCAAAGGCGGAAGCGGCGGCTTTGGTTGATGCCGAGAAGAATTCGGTTCGCGACGCGGTCGCAAATGCAAAGGTGGAGATCGCGCTTGAGGCCGAAAAAATGGCTGATAAGATCAGTGCAAATATTTTGAAGGGATAAAATGTTCGCTTTTTTCAATAACTACTTAGTCATGATGTTCGCGGGTTCCGGCGGCGGATTCTGGGAAACGTGGATGAGTATTCCGGGGTTTGAGATCTGGAAATTCGTTAACCTTTTCATTTTTGTTGCGCTGATTGCCTACTTCTTGAGAAAGCGGCTTCCGGCTGCTTTCAAGGCAAAACGCGAAGAGATCCGAGCTGAACTTATCAGGGCTGAAGAAGCCAAGAAGGCCGCTCTCGCGAAACTCACTGAGATCGAAGCCAAGCTTGCCGGTGCGGATGCTGAACGATCTGCAATTCTTCGAGAAGCGAAAGAAGAGATCGAGCTTGAAAAGGGTCGATTGATAGCACAGGCTGAAGCGGAAACTTCAAAACTTCGCGAACAAGCTACTGGAGAAGCGAACCGGATCGGACAAGTCGCACGTTTACAACTTCGCCGGTTTGCGGTCGAGGAAAGTATTCGCCGGGCCGAAAAAAAGCTTTGTTCAGAGGTGAACGCAGAAACCGATTCGCGGCTTATAAGTTCCGGGATCCAAGCGGTCGGAGGATTGAACTAAATGAGTGTTGAAACTATTGCCCGCCGCTACGCCGCTGCTCTTGCCGACGTTGTTGTCAGCTCTGGTGAAACTGCGGCAGTTCGTAGCGAACTCAAGAAATGGGACGAATTGATCACGTCGAACGCCCAACTGAGCACCGCATTTTCGAATCCTTCGATCGCACATTTGAAGAAAGAAGGTGTTCTTGAAGGTCTGATCGGCAAAACAAAGCCGACCAAAACGACGGCGAATTTTCTTCGCGTCCTTTTGCAGAACAACCGGTTGTCCGATCTTCCGGCGATCAACGAAAAATTTGAATCCGTTATCGAAGAGCGGAGTGGATCGATCAAAGCTCACGTTACGTCGGCACACGAGCTGAGCGAAAGCCAGAAGAAAGAGCTTCGCACAAACGTCGAGATGCTTACCAGCCGAAGCGTTACCTTGGATTTTGAGCTCGATCCGGATTTGATCGGTGGTGTCGTAACCCGCGTTGGTTCAACAGTTTACGACGGCTCGGTCAGAACACAACTTGAGAATTTAAGAGAACAATTAATGCAGAAGTAGATCGCGTTAACGCAGATCACACATTTTTATGGAATCAATTAAGGCAAACGAAATTAACGAGATCATTCGTGCCCAGATCGAGAATTTTGATTCGAGCATGACGGTCGATGAGGTCGGTTCGGTAATCAAGGTCGGTGACGGTATCGCGGAAGTTTATGGCCTCGAAAAGGTAATGGCCGGCGAACTGCTCGAGTTTCCGCATGGCGTTCGCGGGCTGGCGCTCAACCTTGAAGAAGACAAGGTCGGCTGCGTTCTGTTCGGCGATTTTCAGAAGATCAAAGAAGGCGACGAAGCAAAGCGAACCAAACGCATCATGAGCGTGCCGGTCGGCGATGCCATGATCGGCCGTGTTGTTGATGCTCTTGGAAACGCGATCGACGGCAAAGGTGAGATCATCACCGATACATTTTTCCCGGTCGAGCGAATCGCTCCCGGAATTATCGATCGACAGCCGGTTAAGGAGCCGCTTCAGACCGGTTTGAAAGCTATCGATTCGATGGTTCCCGTCGGCCGTGGCCAGCGTGAGCTAATCATCGGCGACCGTCAGACGGGTAAGACCGCCGTTGCGATCGACACGATCATCAACCAAAAGGGCAAAGACGTGATTTGCGTTTATGTTGCTATCGGACAAAAGGCTTCGACCGTTGCTCAGGTTCGTCAGAAGCTGGAAGAATTCGGCGCGATGGATTACACCATAATCGTTAACGCTTCGGCGTCCGATCCGGCAGCTATGCAATTTTTGGCTCCGTATTCAGGTTGCGCGATGGGCGAATACTTCCGCGACAACGGCCGCCATGCTCTGACGATCTACGACGATCTTTCGAAGCAGGCAGCGGCATACCGCGAAATCTCGCTGCTCCTTCGTCGTCCTCCGGGCCGTGAAGCATATCCCGGCGACGTTTTCTATCTTCACTCACGCTTGCTCGAACGTGCCGCGAAGATGTCAGACGCCCGCGGTGGCGGTTCATTGACCTCGCTACCGATCATCGAAACCCAAGCTGGCGACATTTCGGCATACATTCCGACGAACGTGATCTCGATCACCGACGGACAGATATTTTTGGAATCCGATCTTTTCAACGCAGGCGTACGCCCGGCGATCAACGTGGGCAACTCGGTTTCGCGTGTGGGCGGTGCGGCACAGACCAAGGCTATGAAATCCGTAGCTGGTACGCTTCGTATCGACCTTGCACAGTTCCGCGAATTGGCGGCTTTCGCGCAGTTCGGTTCAGACCTCGATAAATCGACGCAATCGCAGCTCGAACGCGGCAAGCGTTTGACCGAGATCCTGAAGCAGGGACAATACCAGCCGATGGAAGTTGAGCAGCAGGTGATGATCATCTGGACCGTAACGAATGGCCTCGCCGATGATGTCGAAGTCGCCGACCTCAAGCGTTTTGAAGAAGAGCTGATCGGCTATATGCGCAACGCGCACCCGGGCGTAATGAACACGATGCGTGAAAAGAAATCGATCGACGACGCTCTAAAAGCAGAAATGAAAGAAGCGGTCGAAGATTTTAAGGCTACGCGTTGGAATAAAGAAGAACCCGGAGCGGCAGCGGCGTAGAGATTTCGGATTTGGGACTGCGGATTTGGGATTTATTTCCGCAATCCGCAATCCGCAATCCGCAATCCAAAATCGAATATGGCAAGTCTATTGGACATGCGCCGACGGATTAAGTCGGTCAAGAACACACAGCAGATCACCAAAGCGATGAAAATGGTCGCGGCGGCAAAACTGAAACGTGCGCAGGATCGCGTCGTCGCGGCTCGCCCGTTCGCTCAGAAAATGTCGGCGGTGCTCGGCGGTTTGAGTGCAAAGGTCGCGGACGAATTTTCGCATCCGCTGCTAAGCCCGCGTGGTGATGAAAAGTATTTGGTCGTGCTCGTTACTGCCGACAAAGGACTTGCCGGGGCGTTCAACGCAAACGTGATCAAAGCGACTCAGGCATTTCTGGTCGAGAATTCAGGAAAGTCAGTTGAGATGATGGCCGTTGGCCGGAAAGGTCGCGATTTCTTTAAACGCCGCGAAATGGCACTTCCGGCGGAATATCTCGGCCTGACCGGAGCCGGACAAGTGAAATATACCGACGCGGCCGAGATCGCCGAAGACATCATCAAGACCTTTACGGACGATGAGATCATCGACAAAGTCTTCTTGGTTTATACGGAATTCAAAACAGTTTTGACCCAGAAACCTGTCATCGAACAGCTTTTGCCGATCCCGTCGATCAAGGCTGAAGAACAAGCCGAAGATGCTATGGAAGCCGAATATATCTACGAGCAGCCGGCCGCCGAGATCTTCGGAAAACTACTGCCGAAACAGGTTGTGACTCAGGTTTACAAAGCGATGCTCGAATCTGTGGCGTCGGAACAAGGTTCGCGAATGACCGCAATGGATTCGGCTTCAAAGAACGCAGGCGAGCTGATCGATACGCTTACTCTAAACATGAACCGCATCCGCCAGGCCGCGATCACAAAAGAGATCATTGAGGTCGTATCAGGAGCGGCCGCTGCTTAGAAAGAATAGTTTTGATCGGCAATTGAGTGGCTCCAAACGTTGTGCGTTTGGGGCCTTTTTTCTGTTATAGTTGCCACGTTTTGATCGTCTCCACAACGTCCGGAGACTCTTTTTTGGGTATTGAACAATTTTGAGCTTTTTTGCGATAAATTACGCGGAGTGGAATAGCGAGATTATCGGTTTCGATCATCAACGCCTACATATGAGACATTTTCTTTTTCTAACATTTTATCTCTTGGCCTTTTCGATGAGCTCTCTTTCTCAAACAACGGAAAGTTTTGATATTGCTACGTTTGAGGCGCCTAACGGCTGGCAGCGGCAAGACAAGGGCGGAGTTATGATTCTTAATACTTCCGACACGCAGAAAGGAACTTACGCGATGATCATGCTCTTCGGAAGCGGGACGAGCACTGGTAACGCAAAAAGCGATTTCGATGATGATTGGGCGGAGTTTATCGCCGGGCAATTAGAAATAAAGGGTAAACCTGCGGCCGAACCCGTCGAGAAAAAGGATGGTTGGGACGTCATTTCCGGTGGCACTGCTTTTGAAAATGATTTGGGGCCGGCCGCAGTATTGATGAGCACCTATTCCGGCTTCGGCAAAACATTCAGCGCGGCGGCGATATTCAACAGCCAGGACCACTTGCTTGCGATCGAAGCCTTTGCTGCTTCGATCAAGCTGAAGAAAACAGCAGTCGCTTCGCAGCCCGTGCCCGTTAATAACGACAACAACGCTTCGATTCTTGGCACATGGGGCGCGTCGGCAAGCGGTCAGCAAATGTACGACGACTACAAGAACGCGTACGCCATAAATAATTATGGGTACCCCAGTCGCCAGTATACTTTTAATGACAACGGCACCTACAGTTACGTTTCTAAAACTTTCCGAATGACGTTCGATAAGCTTCTTTTGGTAAAAGAAAACGGCACTTATCAGATTAGCGGGAGCAATATCACCATCAGTCCGCAGAAAAGCGTGATCCAAAGCTGGAGCAAGAAAGATGGAACCGATAAATGGGGCAAACTTTTAACAACGCAGAACCGTCCGTTGGAAAAAGCAACTTACCAACTTACCAAACATTACTTTTCAGGAATACAGCTATGGAATCTGGTGCTGCAGGCTGATAAAGCGACCGAAAGGGACGGGCCGTTCAGCACCAACACGACCTTTGCAAATGCGTGGTATTACGCTCCGATTTCAGCAAACAATGTGGTTATCGAACTGCCAAGATGAGCGTCAGGGGATTAAGAAATCTTTATGAAACGAATACTTTTTTTGATTGCCTGCATCTTGTCTTTTTCCGCGAGTTCTTTCGCTCAAATCTCGGAAACCTTCGACATTGCTACGTTTCAGCCGCCAAAAGATTGGCACAAGCAATTAAGCAAGGATTCAGTTCAGTTTTCGACCGAAGACAAGGCGAGCGGTGCGTATTGCCTGATAACCTTGTTAAAATCACTTCCCGGTCCCGGCAATTCAAAGGAAAATTTCCAATCTTCCTGGCAGACGCTAGTTAAAGGAGCGGTAAATGTCTCTGCCGCCCCGCAAATGTTTCCTTCGAATAATCCTGAAGACTGGGCATTGGAAGGCGGTTTCGCGGCTTTCGAAAAAAACGGCATGAAAGGAACCGCAGTGCTTTTCACCATGAGCGGCTACGGCCAGATGGTTAATGTCCTGATTCTCACAAATACGCAGGCATACGAACCAAACATAACCGCGTTTGTGGAATCGATAACCCTCAAAAAACCGGCTGCCGAGATTGCAACGGTGAAGTCCGCGAATCAGGCATTACTTGCTTCACTTCCGGCTTCGGCAAGCACTTACGGTTATACAACTACAAATTTCGACGATGGCTGGACGAGCACGGTTAGAGAAGATTGGGTGCAGGTGGAAAAGGGAAGCACCCGAGTCCTGATCCATCATCCGAATAAGGCCGCCGATGCATACAATTCTGTAGTGTTAGATGGTCTGAAAAATGCGTGGGACGTTCTCGTTTCGCCGCGATATAATGCGGCCAAAAATTTCTACTTTAGGCCGATAACGGGTTGGCAATCTATCGAATTTGCCGAGGCCGATGTGACCGAGGCAGGTACAGGCCGCTGCGTTTATGTCGTCCTGTTTAAGATGAACTATTCCAATGGCAGCGGCCGTTACCTTGAATTCATCACGTCGAACAAGGACGCCTTCGAGCGTGAATTTCGACCATATCACGAAAAAACCTATGGTTGGGAAAAGTTGGAGGCGATGGTCAACTACAACAAATTTGGCGTCACTGCTGGTGATTTAAAAGGTAAATGGACTAACGATTTTTCAGGCTCGCTTTCGTACGTGAATGCGTACACAGGAGCAGCCGCCGGAACTGAAACTCAGGCGTCGATAGAAAGCTTCGCATTCGGATCGGGCAATACCTACAGTTGGGATCTTGGCGTCGCCAGCGGCATGGTCGGAAATATCAAGTTTCAAGGCGTGAAATCAAGCGGCCGCGTTTCCGTGCCGAGTGTTTGGCAAGTGACATTCTCAAGCATCGAAGGCAAACCGAGAACCTACAACGCCCATTTCTCCGCTGTAAAAGGCGGACGTATCTTATGGCTCGACGGCAAGGCATTCGGAAGGCTTAATTGATGAATTGTGGAGGCACGTGACACGTATTGGGACGCACGATGAGGTGGAACATGCAAAGAGAGCACTATACGGAATTTCTGATTCTAGTCTTCGCCACGGCACTCGTCTTCTTCGGTTTTGGAATAGCAGATGCACAATCCTCGGAGACTTTTGACATTACAACGTTTCAGCCGCCAAAGGCATGGAATAGGCAGGCCGGCGCAGATGCGGTTCAATTTTCGACTGAAGATAAGGCGACCGGAACGTTCTGCCTTATTACTGTGTTCAAATCTGTTCCAGGCCTCGGTAGTTCGCTAGAAGATTTCAATGTCGCTTGGCAAGCGATCGTGAAGGAAGCCGTGACGGTTTCGGGCGCACCGCAGATGTTTCCTTCTGACGCTAAAGGTGAATGGGTGATCGCCAGCGGCCTCGCTGAATTCGAAAAAAATGGCGAAAAAGGCGTTGCTGTGCTCTATACCGCGAGCGGTTACGGCAAGATGATCAGCGCCCTGGTACTTACCAACACCCAAGCGTACGAAGCAAATATCACTGCGTTCATGGCATCGGTCATCTTAAAGAAGCCCGAAACAGGTACAAAGGTAAACGGAGTTTCCAAGCGAATCCCGTCACCGCAAACAACCGATAGCTTTGCCAGATCCAACCGGCTCACGCAGGACTTTTGGAAGCAGACTCAAAACCGGAGGGATGCGGGCGGTTACGCGGGATATTCGTCAAACACTTATCAATTTTTCAGCAACAACACTTACAAATTTTCGCAGGTAACTTTCCAAAACTATGCGCCCAAATATTATCTGGAGAATGAAGAAGGCACATACAAGGTCACCGGAAACAAGATTACGATCACTCCGAAAAAGGCGATCTTCAGCAGCCATAAAAGTAAGAAGGAAGACCCGCCAATAAAGTCGGGCAATCTTGGATTAGAGGTGAGGCAATATAGTTTTGAATTTATGGATCTGCATAACAATGGCCGTTGGTCGCTGTTGCTCTCGCCGATTGACGGAATCGAAACAAAAAGAGATGGAGGTTTTAGTTTCTGGCTGAATGGTGAAAAAAGAAAGACCTATTCCTATGCTGCGGTCAATGCAGCGGGCGAGTTGGTGCCGTAATTCGATAGGTTCAACCGTTCAAAATCGAGGTTAAAGATGAAAATAGATAGTTTTACAAATTTGTCGATTTTAATATTCGCATCGGCAATTATTTTTTCTGGTTTCGGCATTACAAATGCTCAGATCCAGGCTGCGGGCGGCGGCTATTATGTCGCGGGCTACGGAACGGTTTATGGTTCATTTGGCCAGGCAAGCGCAGCACAGGGCCGTTTATACGACGCGATGAAATCGCGAACCGCTGGGCGATCGGCGGCCCCGGCTTCGACGGCTTTGCCAAAACCAAAATCAGCCGCTAATCGGCCTGCCACAGCTAAAAATGTGGGGGTTTTTCGTCGCGATGCGACCGTTGATTCGGCAAATACGCTTGCAAACGCGCTTGGCGAAACGGCCGAAGAAAAAGCATTGATCAAAACGATCTATTCCACAACAAAAGATGAATATGAAAAAGAGGCAGCGGCACGCGGATGGAAAAATAACATCGCTGCGAGCTTAACGTTTTTCACCGTATCGGCAATGACCGTTTATCACGACGCTGAAGAACCGTGCGATGAAGCGGTCAACGAATATTTCGGATCCTTGAACACTGCGATCGACGATATGCCCGAGTTCGCGAGAGTGTCGAACAAAGAGAAGCAAGGATTTAATAATATGTTGATCGGTTTCAGCGGGATCCTGCTTGCGACCTATACGGAAGCCAAGCAAAATAACGATGCCGAATCTCTGGCAAACAGCAAAAAACTCGCGGGAATGTTGATCGAGATGGTCCTGAAAACCGATCCTGAAAATCTACGGCTCGAAAACGGACAGATCGTGATGAAGTAGACATCACATCAGTATCGTCAAGAAAAACGATTTAATCTAAAGATGATAGGAGAATAGCTATGATCTCGCGACTAATGATTTTGTGTTCAGGCTGTCTTGTCCTGTTTGCTGTTACGGCACTAGGGTTCGGCCCGGCGGTGCCGCAGGCCAGAGAGCTTTCAACCACGATGAGCACGCCCGGTTGGGGCGTAGAGGTCGGGCGCGCGGACGCGAGCGATGTTGGCGAGCTTCTCGCCGATCAGAACACTCTCCGCTTAGCGCTTAGTCGTATCCGGACGATCACTGCAAAGGAACTCGGCACGGAAAGGCAGCGGGCACTCCTCGGCATCGAATCAGAAGGCATGTCCCTGGCCGAACTACTGACCAAGGCACAAGAGTGGTGGAAGGATAAAATTGAAGGCCCGATGGAGCGAATTGCTGGTAACCCGGCGGCTTCTTGCGCCGAGTCACAAGCAATGCTCTCGCTCCTGCTCGGCAACGAACGGCAGAAGGCTCTGTTGGGAATCGAGGGTATGGGAAACCTCGAAATGTTCACCGGAACGATCGCAACATCGGTCAAGCAGCGCTGCCGCGAGGAAAAGCTCGATGAATGTAACGCAACCGGCCGCTTCAAGCAGATAATATTGTGGGCCCTCCTCGAGGAGCGGCAGGGAGGTTTGCTTGGCGCCGAAGGAGACGACGGGGTGTGGATGAAAGACGCGCTCACGGAATGCGCCAATTACGAACTGCATTATGTCTCGACCACCAAGGTCGATTATGACTTAAAGCTCGATTCCGTGATCGACGGTAGGATCCCATTGAAATTCAAACCGAATGAGGGCGGTTTATACGCGCAGCTTTCGGATATCAAGATTGAAGGCGAAACAAACAGCGACGTTAATCCGTTTCTTCAATCTATCAAGTGTGTCACAGAGGGCATTACGACCACCTGCGGCCCCGGCGCCTCTATTCTCAAGACCGCTTTCTCGGCGATACTCGATATGGAGATGAAGTACCGCGAAGATTACCTGGACGAAAACGGCCTGTCAAAAAGCCGCGTCGTTGGTGACAATAAGTTAAAGATCAAATTTTCTCCCTCGATGCACTCGACCAGCTTGGTCACAAAGGCTATGAAGGATATACCGTCGATGACGCTGCCGAACCTCGAGGTCGGAGCGACCGGATTCTGGATTGCTCACAAGAATTCCCGGACCGGACCGCTAATGGTCGCCTTCGATGAGACGGAGCGAGGCGTTTATCCGATCTTATTTGAGTTCACCCGAACTGGAGGGGATACGGAAGAGGATGTCACCGCGTTCGACACGACGAAGTTCGAGCTCATTCACAAACCAAAGAAGAAACCTTTTACCAAAGCCCCGACCCCGCCGAGACGTGTGGTCCGAGGCAAACTTTAACCCGGCTCCGCAATACCGCGGCACGACGAATTTTCATTACATTGGCGTGCCCTGAAAGACACGGCTAAATTCAAGTTGTCGCTACGCGACCAAAACAAATTATGAAAACCTTAATCCTCTTCGCCGCCCTTTTTTTCCCAACTACCCTGCTTGCGCAAGAGGCGACCGTTCTTGCCGAGCCTAAGCATATTGTCGTTGACAGCAAGGATAATATTTTTGTCACGCGAAAGTATGGCCTGGTAAAGGTCGCGCCCGACGGCACGATTACTAACCTTCAAAAGCAGGGTCCGGTCATCGGCGGCATGGATCGCGTTTGGCATGATCTGATCATCGATTCGAAAGACAACATGTATGCACACGACGGCAAGGAAATTTACAAGATCGTCGTGTCAAAGGACAACATTGTCACGCTGACGAGGTTTGCCGGTCAGCAATGGAGCTACAAACTCGAAGACGGGCCGCTCGCGACGGCCGGTTTCAACACCATCGGTCTGATGACTATCGACAAGAACGACAATATTTATCTAACCGACAGCGCCGACAAGATCAAAGACGTGATCGGAACTAACTTTGTCACGGACAATTTCAACCTGAGCGAGTCAGCGAAAAAAGTCGAGAAGAAGAACAGGAAAGCATTTAATGTCATCCGAAAGATAAGCCCTAGCGGCATAGTTTCAACTCTAAAAACACCGGATGGGAAATTTGTCCTGCCGAATCAGATCAGCGGTATGGCGACCGATCTGCAGGGGAACATTATTTTTGCCTCGTACAGCTTCGGCCGTTTCGTTGCGAAGATCGATCTCGTAAGCGGTGCGATCACACTCGTCGCGGGCCAGCCTTACAAGCGGGAATATTGTCCGGTGTACACGCAGGGACCGATCGCCACGGCTGAGTTCGCCGAGCCCGAAGCAATTATCGTGAATAAGAAAGGCGAGATACTTGTTAGCGATCAGCGCATAAACCGCATTATGAAGATCGCGGATGGAAGAGTGTCGACGCTCGCAGGCGGCAACATCATCCTCCCATGTAATGCAAATATTGCCGGATCCTCGGAAGAAGGAAATCGAGACGGTAAGGCGTTGACTGCCCTGTTCGGTACGCCGATGGCGATGGCATATGACAGCAAAGGAAATCTGTACCTTGCAGATGTGGGGAATAACGCCGTCCGAAAGCTCTCACCCGATGGAATGGTTATGACGTTTGCGAAATGATGATCGCTCTAGAAAGGTGGTAAACGACTTGACGGAAAATCTACTACGATATAAACGGCTCGAAGGCCTTACCGCGACCGGCCATTTATGAAGTATTCTTGAAATTGCATGGATACTCCACCTTCTCTTAAATGGCGCGGCCGATTGATTCGTTACGCGCCATTGTTCCTTTGGATCGCTTTTATTTTCTATCTATCTTCTGGCCAAGGTTCTTTCGAGCAAACCTCGCGATTTATACGCCCGTTGCTCGAATTCTTTTTCCCCGGGACTTCACCCGAATCCATCTCTTTCTACCACGGCATCGTCAGAAAGCTCGCACATCCGACGGTGTATGCTGTGCTGGGCTATCTTTCAATCAGGGCCTTTACTTCTTTAGAAAGCCAAAAATTGCAAAGAAAGTTCGTATTTTTGTCTGTGCTTCTCGTCGTTTGCGTTGCTGCGCTGGACGAATTTAATCAGAGCTTTTTGTCGGTTCGCACAGGCTCGATCTGGGACGTTCTTCTTGATTCTGTTGGCGGCGTACTTGCTATTGGGCTTTATATCCTCTATCGGAGATTACGTTCAAAGCCCGAAATCGACAGTTCAACGGTAACTAATGCTTCCAATTGACCGAACTTTGTGGCATATTTTTCGTAATAGAATTCACAAGGAGATTTTCTGAATGAGCATTGTCGATAAGATCAAAGAAGCCGCGATGAACCAATTTATTGAGGTCATCGAGTGGTTGGATGAGTCGCAAAATACGCTGCTTTACCGCTTTCCGGTGTATCAGCAAGAGATCAAAAATGGTGCCCAGTTGATCGTTCGCGAATCACAGGCGGCAGTTTTCGTTTTCGAGGGCCAGGTCGCCGATGTCTTTACGCCCGGTCGCTACACGATCGAGGGCGGAAATACGCCGATCTTGTCGAAGCTCGGAGCCTGGAAATATGGCTTTAACTCGCCTATAAAGGCTGAGGTCTATTTCGTCAATACCAAACAGTTTACGGACATGAAATGGGGAACGTCGAACCCGATTATGCTCCGCGACACTGATTTCGGCATCGTCCGCTTGCGTGCGTTTGGTGCATACAGCATGCGAGTCGCCGATCCAGCCGGTTTTATCAAAGAGATCGCCGGGACCAATGCTCATTTTCAGACCGAAGATATCGACGGCCAGTTGAAGCGTGCGATCGTCACCGAATTTTCTGATGCTCTCGGCGAACTGAAAATTCCGGCACTCGATCTTGCCGCCCAATACAAAGAAATAGGCGAGGCGATCCGTGCCAAGATCAATGAAGATTTCTCAGGCTACGGGCTTGAGGTAACGAAGTTTTACGTCGAGAACGTTAGCCTTCCGCCCGAAGTTGAAGCCGCGATGGACAAGCGTGCATCGATGGGTGCTCTCGGCAATGTCCAGACTTATGCACAGTTTCAAGCTGCCGACGCAATGCGCGACGCTGCCCAAAATGAAGGCGGCGGTGCAGGACTCGGTGCCGGTCTCGGAGCCGGATTTGCGGTCGGCAATCAGATGGTGAACGCCTTTGGTGCAAATCAGCCGGCTGGCGGCGGCGGCGGCGGAACATCTGCGGCAACCGTTCCCTGTCCGGCTTGCGGAAAGCAAAATTCACCTGGTTCGAAATTCTGTGCCGATTGCGGCGGCAAAATGGAGATCGCTCAGGTGCCTTGCGTAAAATGCGGAGCAAAACTTCGCGAAGGCGCAAAGTTTTGCAGCGAATGCGGCTCAACACAGGAAAAAGAAAAATGTTCCAACGCAGATTGCGGAGCCGACCTAAACCCCGGTACAAAATTCTGTGCCGAATGCGGAACCAAAACGCCCGATGCGGTCTAAACTAAAAACTAAAAATTAAAAAGGCAAAGTAGAACAGCGAGGGAAATCAAACCCTCGCTCTTTTCTTTGCGTCTTTGCTCCTTAGCGGCTTTGCGTTAAAGTTGCAATAAGAATTCGACCAAATTGGAGTACAAAATAATGCCTATCAGTCCGGAACTATTAGAAATATTGCGTTGCCCAAAATGTAAATCCGAGGTCAAAATAAATGATGCTCAGACAAGTTTGAAATGCCAGAACGCCGAATGCTCGCTGGTCTATCCGATCAAAGACGAGATTCCGGTCATGCTCGTTGAAGAAGCAACAATAGAGAAGTGAGTAATTGATAATGGATAGTGGATAATTGAAGACTGCTGTCCGTTATCTCTATGTCGATAGAATGGAAAGATGTTAAGAGAGTCCTTGTCATCCGGTTGCGTTCGATCGGCGACACCGTTTTGGCGACGCCTTCGCTGATCGCACTTCGCCGGCATTTGCCTGAAGCACAGATCGACATACTTCTCGAAGATTGGGTCGCACCTTTGCTCGATGGTTTTGATCAGATCGACAATGTGATAACGGTGGGTAAGAGTTCTGCTGACCGACTGAAGACCGCTATCTCGATCCGCCGCAATAGGTACGACGTTGTTCTCAATCTTCACGGCGGTACAACCTCGACGTTTTTTACAAGAGCGAGCGGAGCCCGCCACCGCGTTGGTTACAAAAATTACCAATATTCTGGTGCTTACAACCATTTGCTTTCATCACCGTCAGATTTTTGGAAGCGAGAAAAAACGCACTCCGCCGAACAGCAGCTTGCCTTGCTCGGGTTCGTTGGAATTCCCGTCGATGATCGCCCGAAAGGTTGTTTGACGGTTTCTGAGAATGCGTTGAAGTCTCTCGAAACAAAGTTGCACCTGCGCCAACTTCAGATCTTAGATTCGAAATTTCAAATTGCCCTGATCCATCCAGCGGCCGCATTCGAAACAAAACGATGGCCGATCCAACAATTTGCTCGGACCGCCGAGTTCCTGCACTTAAAAGGAATGACGCCCATTGCTTTAGTATCAAAAAATGAAACTACCCTACTTGCTGACCTAGCTTCTGCATCGAGGGTTCCGATCATTACGTTCGACGATCTAACCCTTCCCGAAATAACAGTTCTTGCCTCGCGTGCGAAAGTCTTCGTCGGGAATGATTCAGGTATTGCGCACATCGCTGCTGCCGTAGATACTCCAACCGTTGTCATCTTCGGTTCATCGAATCGCAACCACTGGCGGCCGTGGACCGATACACCGAACGAGATCGTCTTCGAAGCGTTTGAATGCCAACCGTGCGCCGGCTACGAATGCAAGGTCTTTGGCGACCCGTTATGTATTCTGCAGATCGATCACAAAAAGGTGTTTTCCGCCGTCGACTCAGTTTTAAGTTGAAATTCAAGAACAAAATAGCACAAACGTCTTCCTCGGACGTTCGTGCTACTTTGGGGCTAATGTCTTCTATTAAACTACTGTCTCTTCGACGTATTTCCGTTTACCATTTGATTCGTCATCGAATCGCCCGCACGAACAAGAAGTTCGTTTTTGACGCCTTTCTGACCTTCGATCGTTTTAGCTACGGTCTCAGCCTGAGTCTTTTGTGCGGCGGTTGCGACCGTCCCCTTCAACGTGATCATATCGTTAACAACGTCAACATTGATCGTCGAATCGCGAAGATCGTTTGCTGTTGCCAAAGCGGTCTTCGTCTTAAACCAGAGCCAACTGTCGTTAGCGCCCTGACCGATCGTGCTCGAACCTTTTTCGCGTTCGTATTCACTTCGATTCTTATCGTAGTCTTCCCGGCTAACGTTCGAGTTAGCCGCCCGAGGTGTAGGGCTAGCCGTGGCGTTTACAACAACGGCCGTATTCGCATTCATGTTGGAAACGCGGACGTTCGTATTTGATGTCGATTCACAAGCCATTCCGGCTACCGAGCCGATAGCGATAGCTGCTGTTAAAATGTATCTCATAGTTTCTCCTGTCTTCTCAAAAAATGGTGTAACAAATTGCTACACTAATAGTGGTTCACCATCGATAAGTGCAATAAGTGTTCCGCTCATTATGACCGCAGATCGTATCGTAGCTTTCTCCGCAGATGCCGTTCAAATTTGACACTCTTGCCCTAAAACACTAGAATTTATGGTTTCGACTCTTGTAGCCGAAGTGTGCCTATATGTTCGAATCGTTATCGGATAAGCTAAAGAAAACGCTCAAAAATCTGCGCGGGACAGGCAAGTTGACGCCTGAACACGTGGATGCGGCGTTGCGCGAGATCCGAATGGCGCTTCTCGAGGCGGACGTTAACTATAAAGTCGCAAAGGATTTCGTTGAATCGGTACGGGCAAAAGCCGAGGGTCAGGAAGTTTGGCAAGGACTGAATCCGCACGAACAAGTCGTCAAGATCGTCTATGACGAGCTTGTCGAACTGATGGGCGGAACGTCGTCTCGGCTTGTTTTTACAAAGCAAATTCCGAACGTCGTAATGATCGTTGGGCTTCAGGGCTCAGGTAAAACAACCTCGACCGGAAAGATCTCGAAATGGCTTGCAGCCAATCAGGAACGTAAACCGTTGCTCGTTTCGGTTGACGTTTACAGGCCAGCAGCTCGTGAACAGCTTCGCGTCGTCGGCGGAGCGGTTGGTGTTCCGGTCTATCAGGACAAGGAATCGAACGACCCTTTAACGCTTGTCCGCGGTGCATTGAAGCACGCGCAAGAGACTGGTTATGACACGCTCATGATCGACACGGCCGGCCGTCTGCACATAGACGACGAGCTGATGGCCGAGCTTGAGCAGATAAAGGCTGAGACAAAGCCGCTTGAAGTGCTATTCGTTGCCGACGCGATGACGGGCCAGGACGCCGTCCGTTCGGCTGAGGTCTTTCACGAACGCATTGGAATAACCGGCGTTGTCCTTACCAAAATGGACGGCGATGCCCGCGGCGGTGCGGCCCTTTCGATCCGGCAGGTCATCGGTCAACCGGTAAAATTCGTCGGCGTCGGGGAAAAATACGACGCGATCGAGCCATTTTATCCCGATCGGATCGCTCAGCGCATCCTCGGGATGGGCGATGTTCTAACGCTCATTGAAGAAGTTCAAGGAAAGATCAGCGAGGACGAAGCCAAAGAACAGCTCGCGAAAATGACGCGTAACCAGTTTACGCTCGAAGATTTTCGCTCGCAGTTAGGACAGTTCAAGAAGCTTGGCTCGATGTCCAAAGTAATGAAGATGTTGCCGGAGCAATTGACCGGCGGACTTGCGATATCGGACGAGCAATCGGCGGAGGTCGATGTCCAAATGAAACGGACCGAAGCGATCATCGATTCGATGACGAAGGCCGAACGGAATAACCACAAGCTGCTTGACGCAAGCCGAAAAACTCGTGTCGCCGGCGGTTCCGGTACGACTATCGGTGAGGTAAATCAACTACTTCGCCAATACGAACAGATGCGCAAGATGATGGCGCAAATGAACAAAGGCGGCATGTTTGGCGGCCTCGGCAAGAAGATGCTGGGTGGACTTGCCGGCGGTTTAGGGGGCATGCTCGGGGGCGGAATGCCGGGCAACGGCATGGGCGGCGGCTTAGCAGGCATGTTAGGCAGCGGCACGACCGACAACGTTGACGATACTGGCGGAAGTACTCGAATTAAGAAAAAGAAAAGGCACAAGAAGAGGAAATAGTTCGGAGCTCCAGCTTTTGCTGGCTCTGATTGAAAAGCCGTCTAAAGACGGTTCTGCACACGAGAAAATTATGTTAGCAATTAGCTTGATGAGAATAGGCGCGAAAGGGAAACCTTTTTACCGTCTGGTGGTTAAGGAAAAAAGGTCGAAGCGCGACGGGAAATATCTCGAAAACGTAGGTACCTATAATCCGATGCTGAATCCTGCAGAAGTGAATTTGAAGCACGAACGCATTCAGTACTGGATCAGTGTTGGAGCTCAGCCGACCGAAACGGTCAGGAGCTTGATCAAACACAATCCGGTTCAGACTGAAGAGGAACGGGTAGCGACGATCACGGGCCGGGCTGAGAAAAAGGCTGCGGCTGAAGCCGAAAAAGCGGCGGCAAAACAGGCTGCAGCGGCCGAAAAACTCGAAGCGGAACGCGTTGCAGCGGAGAAAGCTGCTGCTGACGCTGCTATAGAAGCTGCGGATGCTGCAAAGGCGGCTGAAGCTGAAGCTGAAGCTGAAGCTGCAACAGAGACGTCAAACGAGCCGGCGGCGACAGAAGAAGCTAAAACCGAAGAATAGCTTACGCAGGGTAGATTTTGAATGAAAGAAGCAGTTGAAAAGATCGTCAAAGCATTGGTCGGTTCACCCGACCTGGTCGAAGTGGACGAAAGCGGTGATGGAAAGAACGTCCGACTTTCGGTTCGCGTAGCTCCTGACGATTACGGGCGTCTTATCGGCCGTGAGGGCCGTACCATCAAGGCCATCCGCAGCTTGCTGTACTTTGCCGGGCAAAAGCAAGGCAAACGCTTTCATTTCGATCTGGTCGAGGATTAGTTTGGGCTCATGGACGAACTCGTCGCAATCGCACGGATCGCTAGGCCGCACGGGCTTCGAGGCGAACTTTCAGCGGACGTGCTGACCGATTTTCCTGAGCGGTTCGACGGGCTTGAAAACGTGATCGTATTGCTTGCTGGTGACGAACGGCGTGAACTAAAGATCGAACGCTTTCGCTTTCAAAACGAACGAATTCTGTTAAAGTTTGTTGGGATTGACCGGATCGAAGACACAGAATTCCTGCGAAATGCTGAGATCTGTGTAAGCGAGGAAGAGGCGGTCAAACTCGACGAAGACGAGTTTTTCGATTGGGAGCTCTCTGGTTGTAGCGTCGAAACAGTAGAAGGAGGCGCGGTCGGCACTGTCAAAGAATTGTTGCGGACCGGCGGCACGGAAGTTCTCGTGATCGAAGGTGCCGAAAAAGAATATTTGATACCTTTTGCCGAATCGATCTGCACCGTGGTCGATGTTGAAAAGAAGCGGATCGTGATCGATCCGCCCGAAGGATTGCTGGAGTTCTAGGTGAAAATTGACGTTTTAACAATTTTCCCGGAATTTTTCGAACAGGTCTTTAATTTTGGAATAATTCGTCGAGCCAAACTGGCGAAGATCGTCGAGATAAATGTGCACGATATTCGTGCGTTCGCGTTTGATAAGCACAAAACGACCGACGATCGGCCGTTTGGCGGCGGCGACGGGATGGTAATGAAGCCCGAACCGATCTTTGCTGCTATCGAGCATCTTTTGCGAACGACCGAAAAAGAGGCGTATCCGAAAGGCACTCGGGTTGTAATGCTGTCGCCACAAGGACGACCATTGAAACAGGCGACGGCAAAGCAGTTGGCGGATAATGCGAAGCACATCGTTCTCATCTGCGGACGATATGAAGGGATCGACGAACGAGTGAATGAAACGCTCGTAACGGACGAGATCTCGATCGGTGATTATGTTTTATCGGGCGGTGAGCCGGCGTCGATAGTACTGACAGATGCGATCATTAGGCTATTGCCGGACGCATTGGGCAGCGATACATCGGCAGAAAACGATTCGTTTTCAAATGGTTTGCTAGATTGTCCGCACTACACGCGGCCACCGGAATTTAAGGGAATGAGCGTTCCCGAAGTACTTTTAAGTGGCAACCATGCCGAAATAGAAAAATGGCGTCATGAAAAGGCGTTAGAGAAAACAAAGAAGAATAGACCGGATATCTTATCAGGAGAAAATGGTGAAATGTGAGTGTTTCGAAAGACGCACTGACCTCTGGCCGAAACAGTTATGAACCGTTTAGATTCAGTAGAAGTAACACAGATGCGGGACAATATTCCTGCGTTTCAATCGGGCGACACCGTCAAAGTTCACGTCCGTATCAAGGAAGGCAACAAGGAACGCCTTCAGGTTTTCGAAGGTGTTTGTATCGCACGTAAGCACGGTGGTGCACGCGAAACTATTACCGTCAGAAAGGTCAGCTTCGGCGTCGGTGTCGAGCGTATTTTTCCGCTACATGCGACTGTTGTTGATCACATCGACGTAGTTCGCCGCGGTAAGGTTCGACGTGCAAAGCTTTACTACTTGCGTGATCTTCGCGGTAAGGCTGCCCGTATCAAAGAAAAAGATACACGTAACAAAGCAGCGGCTAAATAGTCGGTCTTCTGTAAGAAATGGAATTAGGGCGTCGCGAGTTCGTTTTGGCTTCGGTTGGAACGGTTGCGTACGCCCTTTGTTCGTCTGGAGAGATAGTTCGCGGAGGTTCGAAAATGTACGGTTTGATCGGGAAAATGAAGGTTGCTGACGGCAAGCGTGACGAACTTGTAACGATACTTCTAGAAGGCACCGATAAGATGCCGGGCTGTTTGAGCTACATTATCGCGAACGATGCGACCGATGCGAATGCCATCTGGATCACTGAAGTTTGGGACACGAAAGAAAATCACGCTGCATCGCTCAAGCTACCTTCAGTTCAGGCAGCGATCGCAAAAGGCCGACCGATGATCACGGGATTTGGCGAACGTTTCGAGACCGAACCGGTCGGCGGGCACGGATTGTCGTCGAAGAAAGCGTGATATAATCGCGACCGTGGACGGATTTAAGTTACAAGCCGATCGAACCGTTTGGACGATCGGCTTTGATTTTGAAGATCAGGCTCGGAGCGAAGGCTATCGGTTGATCGCCGGTGTCGATGAGGTTGGGCGGGGCTGTCTGGCCGGACCGGTAGTTGCTGCGGCGTGTATTCTTGATCCGGAAAAGCCTGTTCCCACAGGCCTCAACGATTCCAAAAAACTTTCAGGCAAACGCCGCAATGAAATCGCCGCAGAGTTGCGCGAGAATGCTCTCGCATTCGCCATTGGGGCTATCGAAGCGGACGAGATCGACAAGATCAACATCCTCGAAGCAACGAAGAAAGCAATGTTGATCGCGATCGCCGCCCTTCAACCCGCCGCCGACTACTTGTTGATCGATGCCCTCCGGCTCAAGCTAAATCCACTCGCGCAAAAACCGATTATCAAAGGCGATTCGATCTCTTATTCAATCGCCGCCGCATCGATCATTGCGAAAACCTATCGAGACGATCTCATGGTCAGGTACCACACGGAATACCCCCAATATGGTTTTGCGGGCCACAAGGGTTACGGAGCGGTTTCGCATTTCGCTGCGATCCGCGAACACGGCCCGTGTCCGCTACATCGCAAGAGCTTCCGCGGTGTACTGTCGCAGAGTTCAAGAGGAGCATCGATCGTGTGAATCATCGCTCATTATAGATCTTCGATCACAGCTTCGGCGGCGCGGCGTCCCGATACCATCGCACCCTGAATCGAGGCCGTGTCCAAATGATCGCCGCAAGCATACACTCCGGGCCGCATGCGGACGTTGCGTTCAGGCTCGGCAAGTGCCGGTGGATTCTGCTGCGGCAAGGCGTAAGGAATATCGTACGTTCTAAGATACTTCCAATCAGCCGCCTCTTTCCCGAACCAAGTTTCGAGTTCAGATCGCACCTTGGATTGTAAGTCCGCACTGGTGTGGCCGGTTCCAAGCACGCTAACTGACGCTAGATCGCGGTCTGTTGGCCCGTAGCTTGGGGCGACTCGTGTGGGGAAGCAGATATTGTTGATCATGCCTTCGACTTCGCCGTTGAGGATAAGGATCGGATCGTCGATCGGAGCTTTTTCAAGAGAATAATACAAGCACGTCACGCCGACGCCCTTACTACTGGAAGGCACGCCGAGTAGTTTGGAAGCGGTAACCCCGTCGGTTGCGACGACCACGACAGAGCCTTCGACCACCTCACCATTTTCGAGCAATACCGAACCATCATCGACTGACTTCGCGCGCGTATGCAATCGGATCTTTTTATGCGGCAGATGTGAAGCGATCTGCCGTGGTATCTCCTGCATTCCCTTTGCGGGTAGGCTGGCGTCGCCGGTCGAAAACATTCGGAAGACGAAGTTAAACATTCGGCTAGAGGTTTCAAGCTCCGATTCCAAAAATATGCCGCCGAGAAATGGTCGAAAGAAACGGTCGATCATCTCGCTTGAAAATCCTGCTTCTTGCAGCACGGCCAGCGTGGTCGTTTCCGGTTTTCGAAACTGGTCTTCCAAACTCCCATTCAAAGCCGACGAGCGGATCGACAACAATCTCAGCTTGTCGAACAGTGTTCCGATCGGCGTAAAAACTGTTCCAATCGCTCCAAAGGGCCGTCTGAAGGGATCGGTGATCCGATGAAACTTGCCGCCGAAACGAACTATTGCGCCGGGTTCGAAACGTCGAAGGTCAAGGTCGTCATAGTCGAGTACTAGTTTTGCCTCCGGATAGCTCGTTAGAAACACCTGAAATCCGCGATC
>JBGTKQ010000097.1:0-8039 GCA_041744555.1 Pyrinomonadaceae bacterium | reverse complement strand
CGCAAAGCCGATATAAGAAGTCTATCGATTCTTCAGAAGGATGTAACCATTAATTGCGGTGGGCAGGATCTAATACTTTTGGGTGATTCAAACGATTGAAGTGCCGTTGTGTTTCCTTCGTGCATTCTGAATTGCGGACACTAGACCACAACAAACGGCACTTAATAGAAAACACAGTGATCCGACCAGAAGCACACCGACTACAGTTGCTAAGAAGGGACCTAGAGAGCGTCCGTCCGAGTCAAATTGCTGATACCTGAAAACTGATACGATCCATAGGCGCAACAAAAATAGTATTGGAAATACTATTGATCCGATAAAGGAGATCATCAGCCACGACGCTGTCCATTTCGCTAATTTTTCCCTGAACCGCCAAGTGAATACCGAAGCAGAGAAATAAGATAAAAAAGCGAGAAAGAAGAATTCGAAGTAGTCCATCATCTCGCCAATAGTATCAGTCGAGAAACCTGGGTGCGATGAAATCCGCGTACCCATAAATAGAACAAGTAAGGCCGAGAAAATAACGCTACAACTTCCAACCGCACCGTACAGAACTACTCTTTCCAAATCATAGCCTGCTCTATATGTCTGCTGATCTCTCATATTCCTACAAGCCCGTCAGCTCCTACGAACAACCATTAACCCATCGCGGATCGGAAATAGAACATTCTCGACTCGGTCGTCTGCGAGGACCATTTGGTTGAATTCATGTAAGGCCTGAGTGTCTTCGTCTTTTTCGTCACCGAGAACCTTACCGCTCCAGAGAACGTTATCAGCGATGATGAAGCCGCCGGGGCGGACCTTATCGAACACGAGTTTGTAATAGTTAGAATAATTCGCCTTATCGGCGTCGATAAAGACTAGATCATATGGGCCGGCAACGTGAGGGAGCACGAATGCGGCCTCGCCTAGACGAAGTTGAATAAGATCGGCATATTCGCTCTTGCTGATAAAGGTTTGAGCAACGGCATTGGTTTCTTCATTCACATCCAACGACACGATCTCGCCGCCTTCGGTCAAGCCTTCGGCAAGACAGATGGTCGAGTAGCCCAAATAGGTCCCGATCTCAAGCACCTTGTGCGGCCGGATCATTTTTGAAAACATCGAAAGCACACGGCCCTGGACAAAGCCCGACAGCATCGCTTTGTCCGAATAGTGTGCGTAACAGTGTTCGCGAAGCTCGCGAAGAACTTCGCTTTCGCCGGATGTAAACTTTTCTGCGTAATCCTGAATTTCTTCCGTGAATATCATAAGTCAACTCTAACAAGGCCTCGTTTTATCGCGGTCGTAGCAGCGGAGGTGCGGTCGGATACTCCGATCTTACCGAATATATGTTGGACGTGAGATTTCACAGTGTTTTCGGAAATATCAAGGGCAAATGCGATCTCTTTATTCGACATTCCTCCGACTATCATTCGCAAGATATTTGATTCGGTCGGTGTAAGTTCTTCTTTGCCGATATGTTCGCTCAAGATCTGTGCGATATCGGCCGGAATATATTTCTTGCCGGACGCAACTGTTCTGATCGCCGCAACGAGTTCTGCGGGAGCGATATCTTTGCAGATATAGCCCATCGCACCTTTCTTCAAAGCTCTTGTAATTTCCGCATCGCCGGCGTGATCCGCAAGCACAATGATCTTCGCTTTCGGATCTTCTTTGAAATAATTTTCAAGATCGTCGATCGTGCACGATCCCGGAAAGCGTAAACCCAAGATGGTGACATCGGGCCGTAATGCTTCGAAACTTACAAATCCACCCGCTGCGTCCCCAACATCTGCGACCAGATCAATATCGGCTTCAACTTCCAAAACCGAACGGACTCCGAGTCGTGTAAGCGGTTGATTTTCGATCAAAAGAAGTCGGACTGGATCTGTCATTATTGATCGGGATCCTTCTCGAGCAGATCATTTATTTGCTTAATTGTTTCGCGCAATTTTCCCGCGTCGGATGTGCCAGGATTCTTTGAGAGATAGGCTTCAAGTTCGGCGACCGCCTTCGCGTCTTCACCGCGTTTGAGATAAAGATTAGCAAGCGACCGATGTACTTCGACCATTTCAACCCCGCCCATCGTAAGTGCATTTCTCAAAGAAGTTTCAGCCGAATTCAACTTTTCTTGAGCGAGCAATGAGCGTCCAAGATAGAAATAAGTGATCGGCGAATCGTTTCGGACCGTCAAAACCTCTAACAAAACGGTTTCGGCCTCTTCGTGCTTTGCGCGACGAGACAGAACTATCCCAAGATTTGCTAAAGCCTCGTAAGCATTCGGCTTCTGCTTGAGCGCGATGCGTAAGTGTTCTTCGGCTTTCTCAAGCTCACCTAGCTTTTGGTATTGAATGCCTAGTTCCGTACGAGCGATCGTGAACTCCGAATATTCGGAAACTGCAAGCAGAAGAGCATTCACCGCATTTTTATTCTCACCTTCCGCAAGAGCGGCCTTTGCCTTTTCGTAATACTGCAATGCTTTTGAAGGCACACCGGCTAAGTTTGCGTCGATCACCTGCAGCTTCGGCTTTAAATTTGGCCGATATCGAAGCTGAAGATTGACGAAAAACGTGTTCGGCCGGGCATTTGCAGGTAGAGCAATCTCGAGCCGATTTGTTAGCGGCTCGTATTCTTCGCCCGCGTCAACGCTTATCGAATAGGTTCCATTCACCACACGATTGACGGTGAACTTTCCATCCTGATCGGTCCAAACATACACATCGTTTGCGCCGCTGGACACCCGAATCTGAATCCCGCGGCCAGCGGGCGATCGCTCAGCCGTGTAGAGCATGCCGGCAATAGTATGGCGACCAGGAAGATCGGGACGAGTAAAGTCACCCGGCGTCTGAGCGTTCACAAACACAGGCAAAAGCAGAGTCGCGGCTATCGCCAAGAACCTTAACGGATATGCTATTGATGTCACCGGAAAACCTCCAGCTGAAAGTGCGATAACGAGGATCAGCCATGCCTGGCCGCAAACAGCTCTGCGGTAAATTCAACGATCGGCCGGACAATGTCGGTGTCGTAGTTGGTCGGAACATGCTGCATTACTGCGGTCATCCGCTCCAATCCCATCCCAGTGTCCACCGACGGTGCAGGAAGCGGCGATAATTTGAATGATCCATCGGGTTCGATCGTACGATTGAATTGCATAAATACGAGATTCCAGATCTCGATCGTCGTGTCGCCTGGGCCGTTGACCCAATTAGCTGAATTCTTCCCTGGATCGAGCGGATCATCGCCCATATAGTGAAAAATCTCGGAACTCGGCCCACACGGGCCCGTATCCCCCATTTGCCAAAAATTATCCTTCCGGTCAAAACCAATTATCCGGTCGGGGCGCGCACCCACACTTTCCCATATTGCCCTCGCTTCGTCGTCGGGCGGCACCTCATCGTCGCCTTGAAACACCGAAAACCAGAGCCGCTCCGGGTCCAGCTTGAAAACATTTATAAGCAGGTCCCAGGCAAATTTGATCGCGTCTTCTTTGAAATAATCGCCGAACGAAAAATTGCCGAGCATTTCAAAAAACGTATGGTGCCGAGCTGTCTTACCGACCTCGTCGAGATCATTATGTTTGCCGCCGGCACGCAGGCATTTTTGTGACGTAACGGCACGTTTGTAATCGCGCTTTTCAATGCCAAGAAAAACGTCTTTGAACTGATTCATTCCGGCATTTATAAATAAAAGGGTCGGGTCGTTAGCGGGTAGTAACGGCGAAGACGCGACGATCTTGTGGCCGTTGCGTTCAAAATATTTCAAAAAGGTTTCCCTGATCTCGTTCCCGGTCATAATCCTAATTTTAACACAGGGACGAAAAAAACCGGCCCGTGGCCAACGAGCCGGTAAGGAGGGCAAGTGAAAAAGCTATCGATCTTTCACTTACTTTTAGAAAACTTCAGGGCGACCGAATTGATGCAATATCGAAGGCCGGTGGGCTCAGGGCCATCATCAAAGACGTGGCCTTGATGCGATCCGCAACGTGCACATACCACCTCAGTGCGAATCTCAGACGGGATCGACTTATCTTCCAGTTCGGTCACGTTCGCTTTGTTGATCGGCTGATAAAAACTCGGCCATCCGGTCTGCGAATCATACTTATGCTTTGAGCTAAACAACGCAAGTCCGCAAGCTGCGCAGTGATATGTGCCCTCCACTTTATTCTCAGTCAACTTACCAGTGTAAGGATTCTCAGTTCCTTTTTCGCGGAGAACGTAATATTCAGAATCAGTCAATGCTTTTTTCCATTCCGCATCGGTTCGTTCAAGCCTTGTTCCGTCCCACTCTGTGATAAAAAAAACGGCCGTGTTCTTTGTCGCATTCGGCGGAGTCGGTGAAACAAGCGGGATCAAGGTTTCCGTCGCCCCCGCGAGCGTACCGTTTTGTGAGCATGCAAAAACCGCCGCCGCGAACATCGCAAATATTGAAAACACTACAATTGATCTGATTCGCATAACTTTTACCGTAACTAACACCCTATAATACCGGTTTCTACACCGTTTCTTCCCAAATGAAAAGGTCCGCTAATGAACGGGCGTTTGCCTGGCAGTTCACGTCGCGGACCTTTACCTTAACTAGTTAGGTAGAACAACTGAATCGATAACGTGGATAACGCCGTTCGACTGCTTTACGTCAGCGATCGTTACGGTCGATTTCCCGCCTTTCTCATCCATCAGCACAACCCTTGATCCTTCGAGCATAGCCTTTAGCTTGCCGCCCGAAACGGTCGTGAACTCAGCAGTTCCGTTGCCTTTTTTGATCGCCTTGATCACATCCTTCGCCGAGAAGTTACCTGCAACAACGTGGTAGGTAAGTATCTTGGTCAATGTTGCCTTGTTTTCAGGCTTGAGAAGCGTGTCAACCGTACCCGCCGGAAGCTTTGCAAACGCATCATTTACCGGTGCAAAAACCGTGAACGGGCCTTTGCTTGAAAGCGTCTCAACGAGGCCTGCTGCTTTTACCGCTGCGACCAAAGTTGTGTGATCTGCCGAATTAACAGCGTTTTCCACAATATTCTTCGTCTTGTACATCGGAGCGCCGCCGACCATCGGGTTATCGCTCTTCATCATTTTATCCTGTGCCGAAACATCGACCGAAGCTGCTGCAAACGCAACAACCAATGCAAAAAATCCAAAAACTATCTTTTTCATAAAATCTCCCTTGAACGTTAAAATTTCTGTCGAAAAGGTTTGTACCTTCTGGTAGGAGCTTTCGGAAAGCGCTATTAAACGGATTCAGAGAGATCTAGAAAACTTTCTTCGATGATCGATTCTCCCGATGACTGATCACCCGACGTCCACTGCCATTTTTCGTGAAGACGAAGACGCCCATCAGTCAAGATCTGGGGCGTGGAAATACAGATCCCGGTCATCAGTTCACCGCTCGCGTTGACGTGGTGATAACGCATATCGAGCGAACCGTCGTCGGCACAAACGGCGACAAGATGGCCGAGGGTTATCCCGCCCCCGGCGTACTCGGCCCAAACTAATTTTTCATTTTGGTGATAGTGAAATCTCGTTTCCGCGCCGACCTCGCCCGTGCCTGAGTTTCGTAGTGATGCGAAGGTGCGGCCGTCGTAGTTGATCATTGCTTCAGGCAGATTGTTCTTCATCATCTTCCCTATTAAGAAACTCGGTAGTTTTCGTTCGTATCAGATCGAAGGCGAATCCCTGCCGCATCAGAAAATCATATAGCTTTTTCGTTTCATCGCGGGTTTGTGGCTTGCCTTTTAGTCGAATGCGTTTTTCGATCGCCGTGTCTATTAGATCTTCCTCTGGAATCTTCTCAAACGCTCCGGCAATTGCGACGTCCACTAATTCCCTGCTCAATTTCTTGCGAGACATCGATTGTTCAAGCTTTCGTTTACCCTGAGGTTTCTGCCGTAATTTTGAAAGCGCGAGATCTGCTGCGAACTGCGCATCGTTCAGATAGTTGTATTCTTTCAGCTTTTCGATAACGCGATCGACAATCTCCGCATTCGTCCATATCTTTTCAAGCAGCCGTTCGCGAAGCTCTTCGACAGAACGGGGTTTCGCGGCCAGAAGTTTAACTGCGCGATTCATCGTCCGCTCTCGAGAACGCTCAACGTCTCTGACAACTCGCTCACTATCGTCGATCTTTTTCGGCCGGCTTCGCCACATCTCAATGTAATTATCAATTAGTAATTAGGAATTACAACTCAATGAAATAGAATCAGCGATGTGGATGGAATTCTTGTTATCGACAAGCCCGAGGGCATTACTTCGCATGATGTCGTGGCGAGACTGCGGCGTATTCTGAAGACCAAGAAGATCGGCCACACGGGGACGCTCGATCCGTTCGCGACCGGCGTAATGACTGTACTGGTCGGGAAAGCGACACGGCTTGCGCAGTTCCTCGATAAAGACGAAAAGGAATACGAAGCGACTATCCGATTTGGTTTCGAGACCGACACGGGCGACAGGACAGGAAGTCCCAAATCCGGTGGCCAGAATCCCAAGCCTATCAGCGTCGGAGATATCGAACTAGTTCTTGATCAATTTCGAGGAAAGATAGAACAACTTCCGCCAATGTATTCGGCAAAAAAGGTCGAGGGAAAGAAGCTTTATGAGCTTGCCCGCCAAGGGATAGAGATCGAGCGAGAATCGGTACAAGTGACGATCACGAAGCTTGAACTTCTTGATGACAGCATCGTCAACTTTCTTGTCCGTATTTGCGTGGGATGTTCGGCTGGAACCTATATACGCACGTTGGCTGAGGACATCGCTCGTGCGGCGGGCGGTGCCGCTCATCTTGAGGCGCTTCGGAGAACAGCGAGCGGGAGATTCGGGATCGGCAATGCAGTCAGTCTCGTGGAACTGCAAGTTCATCCCGAACCTGGATCATTTCTACTTCCGATCCGATCAGCCGTCGAATCGTTGCCGGAGTTTGTACTAACCGCTGATCGGGTTGAAAAGACAAGGAACGGCATGTCAACCCGCGATCTTTCGGGACGATTTGCCGATGGTGAGCGCATGCAGATGATCAATGAAAGCGGTGAACTCATCGCGATCGGGCATTTCATCGACTCTGAAAAAGTTGTTCAGCCGAAAGTTGTTTTGGGTTAGGATTCATATTGTTATGAAAAATCGGGACATTGCACTAGCAGTTGGTGGAGGGGTTGCGGCGGTAGTCGCGGTGAAAATGTTGACGCGTGCAAAACGTGTCGATTGGGAAACTGTTCGCTCGCAGGTTCCGCATTCTGAAAAGTCGCATTTTATCAACCTCGATGGTGCCCGCGTACATTTTCAGGAATTTGGCGATGAGCGAAATCCGCCGATCATCTTGATCCACGGCTATACGGCGTCGGTTTATGTTTGGAACGTGGTCGCACCGATGATCGCCGATGCGGGTTTTCGCGTGCTCGCGATCGATCTGATCGGTTTTGGATATTCTGGAAAGCCGTCGTGGTTTGAATATTCGATCAACGCTCAGGCCCGCATGATCGCACGGTTCATGAACCGGTTGGGCATCGGCAAAGCGACCGTTGTCGGTAGTTCGTATGGCGGTGCGGTTGCTGCGACACTAGCGCTCGATTACGGGGCACGGGTCGAGAAACTCGTTTTGGTCGATTCCGTAATTAACGATGACATAAAGGACCATCCGATCTTTAGACTGGGTTCCGTCCGCGGTTTGGGTGAACTAATAACGCCATTTTTGGTTGATTCGAAAAGGTACATGCGGCGTCGAATGCACTCGACGCTTGCTCCGCCAAATCATCACCTGATCACCGATGAACGTGTCGAAAACATCGTCCGCCCATTGAGAAATGCGGAGGGTCATCGCTCCGCGCTAGCGACATCACGTAACTGGGACGCAAACCGCATCGAACAAGACGCACATCTTATAAATCATCCGACTTTGCTCATCTGGGGCGAGGACGACAAGGTCATCCCGGTTAAAAACGGCCACAAACTTTACGACTCCATTCTGCACTCACGACTTGTCGTCCTGAAAGACTGCGGCCATGTTCCACAGGAAGAAAAAAGCGAAGCGCTTGCGGAACTCGTGACCAATTTTTGCTTGGGCGAAAAGCATTG
>JBGTKQ010000096.1:0-19356 GCA_041744555.1 Pyrinomonadaceae bacterium | reverse complement strand
TTCCGGGGATCGGCGTCACACTACCCACGCTGAGTAGCTGAATAGCGACCATTAGCCCAACGCCTATCACAAAGCCAAGAAATATCATCCCCAACGGAACTCCCCATGGACCAAAATTTCTTAACAGATCACCCATCGGTGTCACCGCGAAGGCGGTATCTGCATAGTTAAAGTAGAGATCACCATATTTCTCAGGGTCGATCGTTACGGGCTTGTCTGGCCAGATCATCCTAGGTATGGCGAATACCGCGAGTTCGTTCCAGATGTTGTTTGAAAACCCATAGGCTTCCTCGAGCGGTGCGAGCTGTTCATAATTCGAAACGATAACAGCAAGCGGACTTATAGAATCAAGCCGATCCCCCAAAGCTCCAAACCCCTTCGAAAGGTTGTCGCCCATATTCTGCGAGCCAATTGCCGAGAACGTATCGCCTACCACCACAGCATACTGATCCATGCTCATCGTGTCCTGGGTCTGCTTTAAACTACGAAATGTGGTTCCATATACCATTCCGATCAGCAACGCTCCGACAATTAAAAGTCCACCCACAAAGGTCTGCTTTAAGCCGATCGTTCCTTTTGCACTGACATATGCAAAAGCTACAAGGATAAAAACCGTGATCAAGCTTCCACGGTTTCCTTGAAACGCAGACTTTGCTACAGCTGTCCCCACAAGTAAGGCGAGCACCAGGTAATGCCTGGTAAAAAATTTTTCAGAACGAAAGACGTACAGCCACAGAACAAAGCTGGCCATTAGCCAGAAAAGGGACAACATGTACACCAAACCGTCGAAAGTTCCGATCTCCTCGACCTTCTGATAACCAAGGATCCCAAACGTAAAGGCAAGGATCATGTTTGTAACCCCGAGTGCCATTAGGATCAGAGTCGGCTTGAGCACCTGTTGCGGCGACCAATTCCAGTCAGGCAATCTATCACCGACAATATTGCCCAAGCGCTTTCCAATTGGTAGAAGAAATCCACAACCCAATCCGGTAAATCCAATGATCACATATGCAAAGGACAGAGGAAGATTTGTCTTTTCGTCCAGCACGTAAGCCAAATAGTAGGGCTGGGAAATGCCGAGTGCGAGCGTCATTCCTCCAATAAAAAACCCGGGAAGAAAGTATGACCACGATGCAAAAACAACGGGATGAAACGGATCAAACTTGTCGTAATAAAGCTGATAAACGATGGGAAAGCCCGCTACGATACCGGTTGCAAAACACCACGGCAACAAGTAGCTATAGCCTGCCTGCCCTTCGAAGATACCAAAAAGCCAGGCGATTGCGATCAGTGACAACAGAACAACGCCCCACAGTAATCCGATTGCATAAAGCATTCGGTCTGGCCGTGCCAACATAACGGGAGAACGAGGTTGAACTCCTGTCAAGTGGTCAATAGTTGAGCTGCTTCTAACCATAAGAAAGCTAAACGAGAAGTTTAACAAACTGATTCACTTCTTGTCTCTTAATGCCAACAGTTCATTAGATCAACAAAAAAGCCCTGGGCATTTAGCGAATTCTACAAACGGCAATGATTCCATCTGCTAACTGGGGCGAGAGTCTTACTGCAACATCGTTGATGATATTTAAAATTGCCCGGTTATGTGGCCGATGCTCATTACCAATGTCATAGAACATGAAGTCGTCGACAACCAGATCATGACGTTCGATCAAAAGACGCAATGTGGAATAGGAATAGTACGCAATATGGTCTGGGTGGACCGGTTCATTTGTTCCTCCTTTTCCGCGTATTCCGTAAAGAGCCATTCGAAGGGCACAATAGGCGTTTATCGTAGTGATGACCAATTGAGTTCCGTCATCCATAAACCGTTTGATTCCTTGTAAAAAAAGGCCTGGATTATTCAGATGTTCGATCATTTCACCCGCCACAATGACCTCGAACTTATCGTCGCACAGTACATCCTCGAGCTTTTCAAGATCTGCTCGGAAAAGATCGGTCGAGCCATGTTCGGCCAATATGTCTAGGCCTTCCCGGTCGTAATCAAAACCGGTTAGGTGAGCTGCAATTTTTTCAAGTTCAAAATGAAGCAACATCTCGTGCTCGATAGCCTGTGAAGTGTACGGAAAGTTCGTACAGCCTAGATGGAGCACACGCTTTCCCCGGCAGATATCACGTACAAAATCCAATCGCTGGACTAATTTCAAACTTGTGTTCATCTTTTGTTAATTCTCAAAATGGTTTAGTGAGCCGGGGAAACAATGCTTTTCCCAACTCTTGGATCTCATTTTGATCCAAAAATCTTACAAGAAAAAGAATAGTTGAATAGATAGCGGCACCTAGTAAAACGACAAAAATAAGGGCGATCCAGCTAGCCTCTATCCTTTGTAATATAAACCATTGAGCTGCACCCATTAGTAAGGATGCCGGAATGATCTTGAGCAATATCTTCATCCAATTTTTAGCTAGGATCCGACCAAGAAATCGGCGCTCAATATAAAGAATTACGGGCATTGTAGCCAAAACACCTGCGAGTCGAGCCAGAGCAACTCCTTCGACACCGAACGATGTACCAATAATAGTGATAAGACCCACGCCGATTATCAACCAAGTTAAGGTAATCGCAACATTAATTGAAGCCGCATGAAAGGCTTCCGCTACGCCCCAAGGAATAATGATGATCGCAATTAGTCCAAAAGTGACACTATGGATCACAAGCAGCCAGTAGGATGACTCTGCAAATTCCGGACCAACCCAAACGGAAAGAAACGGTTTCCCACACGCTATGAGCATTGTAACCGTCATTATAACGATCGCTACGATCAAACGGTTTGAGCGTTCATATATCTCTGTGAGCCGCTGACGATCATTGAGCAGCTCATTCACTCGCGGGAAAATTACGAGTGAAAAGCTAGATACAAGTCCGTGAAGATAGATCCCGATAAGCATCGGCACAACGTAAAACGTTAGCGTTTCGGGGCTGAATTTCCTTACGATCCAGCTCCTCTCGAAAAGGAACAGGCAATTACCGAAGATCTGGTAAAGAATTATATTCCCACCGTATTTCATGACGGCATTTCGAATATCAGCTCCGAATCTTAACGTCGGTCGAAAACCAGGAAGCGCCGTTATTGCAGAAACAAAAAAGATCACACAAGTCGTTATTACTGAAAATAAGTTCCATGCAACGAGTTCAACCAATCCATATCCGTTGATGGCAAGGACAATGTTCCCGATGCTCAATAGTAAAGCGCTCAAATTCGAGATCAGAGCATAAGTTCCAAATCGATGCAGTCCTTGAAGACAGCTTTGAAAAACCTGGGAGATCATGACCATTAAACCTGCAAAGCTCGCCAAATAGAGGCCGATCTCGGCATCACGCTGAACTTTTTCAGGTAAGATCAATATCTCGGAGACTATGTACGGTGTAAGGAATGCTAAAGCGACGGCTCCGATCAAACCAACACCAATGCTGAATAAAAGAGTTGCCGAAACCGCCCGAGAAATGCCATCGTCGTTGCCCGTTGCTTTGAATTCGGCAACAAATTTCGATGCTACCCGCCCGATGCCAAATGTAAACGAATAGCTGAGAAACCCAAGAATTATGGCGTAAACGCCGTACTCATCCGTTCCCAGTCCCCGAACGATCAAAGGCGTTGAAAAGAAACCAAGAACTATCGGTAGAAACCAGGCGAGAACACCGAAAGCGGAGTTCAGTAGAAAACTACGCCGTGGCTTAGAATTATCGCTCTGCATCTTCTTGAGTCCTCAAATAGGCCTCTACAACACGTCGTGCTACTTCCCTTTCATCAAAGTGGAGGAGTGCGAATTCGCGTCCGTGCATTGCCAATCGTTCCCTCAAAACTGCATCGTATTTCAACTTCAAAATGCTGTTCGAGAGACCCTTGCTGTCACCGGGTTCGATAAGTAGACCCGTATCCTCGTGTTTGATCGCTTCGGGAATACCGTAAACATTCGTAGAGATCGATGGAATTCCGATCGCCATGGCCTCTAGGAGAGCGATCGGTAATCCCTCGACAAAACTGGGCAGTGCAAAAGCATCTGCGATCATAAAGAATTTAAGAACATCGGTCCTCTCAACGCCGATCTCATCTGACATAATGAGTTGAAAATTCTTTTCAAGACAATATTCCTCGATCCTTTGGGCATCTACTTCGGTTGGTTTTTGCGGAGTAAGCCAAAGAAAGAAAACGTCATGAACGCCCGATCTCGACCGAATCTCTTTCGCCGCATCCAGAACGACCCAACGACCCTTCCGATCGATGAAATTGCCGACAGTCAAAACTACAAAAGCAGTCTTTGGAATGTTTAAACGATTGAACCAATCCTTGCGGTCTAGCCCGGCACTTCTTGCCTTGTCGATCTGGTCCGGATCAATACTAGTGTAGGTGACCTCTATTTCCGAGCCGACGCGATCGCCGTAGTACTGCTGAAAGTAGCTTTTTGCGTGTTCATTTGAACAGAAGACATGAAAAGAGGAGAATCTGGAAATGAAACCGGCCTTGATTTTCCACAAAACCTCCCGAAATTTTGACGTTGCTTGCAATGCATTGTGCGACGTAATAAAAACCTCTGTCTTAAACGCGAGCAAGGTCAATATCCAAAGTGAACTATGGGGCAGCAGATCGATGTGAACGATCGAATTTGACAGATCATTTTTCGAAAGAACTCTAAAAAGTGCCGCTTCGCTTTTAAATTTTCGATAATGCCTTCGTAATTTATCTAAAACACTTTTTGCAGGTGAATAAGCGCCCGGCGGCTCGAATAATTGGTAACTGACCTTTAGCTCTTGAAGATAGAAAAGGAATTTTTCGTCAAATCCGGACGGAAGTAAAACCAGAACCTCGAAATGCTTCTTCGCCTCTTTTATCAAAGCAAGAAAATGTACTTGAGCCCCGCCCCAGTCGAGGTAGTTCCAGGCATAGATTATTCTTTTCATTTGAGACGCTACGAAATCATCGTTTGAAACTCAATCGAGCTTTTTTTAGCCAACGCGTTTCGCATAAATTTCGCACAATCGAGGTTCCGGCAGATTTTCACCCCATTTTCCTTCATAGTTTTTACCCGCTGCGAGTCGGACAAAGAATACTATGAAAGCCGCGACAGCCTGAATTTTAGTTGGTGCGCCGTCCCAGTATCCGTAAAATCTGCGCCGTAAATTCTGCGTGTTTTTTAGGTCGAAAACGAGGGCATTGAGTTTCGATCTGAGACTCATTTTCCGGACGGCCGCAGGTACATTATTTGGCTGACAAAATACTCTCGATTTTGGATCTATCAAAAGTTTCCAGCCGGCCTTCCGAAGCCGAGGAGTAAATTCTGCGTCACCGAAGTTCGGATATCTTTTCGAATCCATCAAACCGTGTTCTCGAAATGCTTCCGCGGGAACAAGTAAGCAATTGCCTACGATCAAACCGACTTCCCATGGACGTTCCGGCACCGTCCAAATGGTCTGCTTGTGCCAATGACGCCATCCCCCCGAACTAACGTTCCAAACAGGAGCTACCTGGAAAACTTTATGTGGCGTGTCCCAAAGAAGGAGCAGTGAGCCAACAACAGAACGAGGATTGGCAAGAGCAGTCTGAACCAATGAACTTAAAAAATCAGCGTCAAAGATCTGGTCATCGTTCATCATCAGGACGAAGTCGGGGTCGCCCTTCAAAGCAGCCCTTATCCCGACGTTTGTGCCTTCTGTGAACCAGAGTGATCCATCGCTGTGCAAGAGGTTAACGTTTGGAAACTGGTCCGAGATCGCTATACTCGTACCATCTGTTGAGCCGTCGTCTACGATAAATGTTCGGACATCGAGACCATTCTCGTTGATCTTTGAAAGGCTTCGAAGACACTGCAGCGTGATATCGCACCTATTATGGACGGGTGCAACGATCGCGACCCGTGTTTTGGCAACGCTCATTTTGCGTTTGTGCTAAGCCGCTCCGTTTCCGGGCCCACCCAAAGGTCTCTTAATCGTTTCGCTTTCGCATCGTCATCAATGCCAAGGCCAAACCCGAGATACTTTATATGTGCGTTGCCTTCAAGTTCGCTTTGAAGCAGCCTCCAAAAATCAACCACGGTCACGGTAGCAAACTCATTCTTGAAATCTGCAGTCGTAAGACCCGCGAAAACTGGATCTGGCGTAGCCAGGATCACGATCTGAGCCTGTTTCAAACAGTCTTTTAACGAATCAAGCACGACGAAACCACCGTTCAGTTCGCTCTGGGGCATTTCAGATGCGAGCGGATCGAACGCGACGACTCGGGCCCCCGCCTTTGAAAGTGCCTGGGCAATAAATAGGGCCTGAGACTCTTCCGTAACATGTGAGAACGGCTTGTAAGCCAGTCCAAGCACGGCTACTGTAACGTTGTCCCGTATCATCGGCCGTATTCGTTCTACAACTTTCGCTGCAACGCTTCGGTTCATCGTGTCCGTCATTGATGAAAGTCCCGCTGTTACACCCATCTCTTTAGCGAAAAAATTCAACGCAAAATTATCGCGGGGAAAACACGGTCCGCCGTAACCCAAGCCACCAGTAAGGTATTTTCGTCCGATGCGCGTGTCTAATCCCAAGGCATTTGAAACCACATCAATGTTTCCACCAGGTAACTGTTCGCAGATCTCCGCAAGCATGTTCGCAAACGTGATCTTTGTTGTAACGAAGGCATTAACGGATATCTTTGCAAGTTCCGCGTTCTCCAGGCTCATACGAGCGGAAGGAGCTCCGTTTTCTACGACACGCGAATAGATCTCTTCGAGCTGGCTGCCGCATTTTTCGTCCAGTTCGCCGATCAATGTGAAATCGGGATTCAAAAAATTCTTGATAATGCTGCCCAAAGCAATGAATTCAGGGCTGTAGCATAAACCAAAATCGCGGCCAGCCTTTTTACCAGATTCCCTTTCAAGAATCGGGAGTAACGCTTCACGAGTTCCGCCGGGCAAGACAGTGCTTGTCAGCACCACGTTGTGATATGTGTCCTTCTTCGCGATCGCACGGCCGATCTCCTTGAACGCCCAGGCTGCATATTGAAGCGAAAAGGCTCCCCGCTCATCGCTAGGTGTCGGCACGATAACGAACGAGATGTCCGAACCCATAACGGCCTCGACATGGCTCGCCGTTGCCTTGATCCTGTCCTTGTTAGCCGCGATCATCGCATCGAGACCAGTCTCTTGAACCGGCGCTCTGCCTTCGTTCACGGCGTCGATCGAATGCGGGTTGATATCTACTCCGATCACGTCGAAGCCACGCTCGGCAAAACAGGCGGCCATCGTCGCCCCTAACTTACCTAATCCAATTACTGAAACACGATTTGTCATTAGATCACCCCATTGAAAAAAAACTTAAAATTTTAAACTGCGGTCGCTGTTACACACAGATGCCACCCCAGTTTACGTTCCAGAGCTCTGAAAACCGAGTCTGGAAGCATGCGGAAATACCATTCCTTTTCATATTCGTACTTAACGTATTTTGGAATCTGATAGGGAAAGATATGGTCGACGAAAATATCGTTCGCTTTAAACCCATCTCCGATCAGGTCAACAATTGTTTTCTTGGAATAAGAATACGTAACCGGACAACCGGTCTGTGCTTCGGAATGCTTGGCGATAATGTCATCGAGTTTCCAAAATCGAAACCGTTCTTGGCAAAGCATCCAAAAAACTTTCCACGAATGACGGTTATAGACCATCAGCTTAAGCGTTGATCCGGAGGCGACGAAATTGTCGTGTATTTGAGCGATGATCTTCTCGGGGAATGGCGAGTGGTGAATAACCCCAAAAGAATAAACAAGGTCAAATTTACCTTCCGGAATAAAATCGCTCAACCGCTCTGCGTTCGCCTCGAAAAATTGGATTCGGTCGGACAAGCCAAAAACTTCGGCTCGAGTCTTTGCAAGTTTTATCGATTCAGCCGAAAGATCAACCGCAGTAACCTCCGCACCGGCACGGGCAAAGTTCATTGTGTCCGTTCCAATGCCACAACCTATCTCGAGAACGCGTTTGCCGCGCCATTTTTCAAAGTCTGCGAAACCTGGAATATGTGGTTCGACGAAATATTTCCGAGCTTCAACCTGATTGAAATATTCTTCGGTGCCGACATCAGCGGTCGAGTGCCGAATATTACATGGCCTTGCATTCCAATAGTCTTTGACTTTCTGGATCGAAACGTCTTCGAAATTACTGTTCATTACAAATTTATTTTGCGGTCGCGTGAAGCGTTTCGCCCAACTGCTGTTTTACTTCGGATTCGATCCAATCGTAGGTTCGCTTCAGCCCGTCTTCAAGCGAAATGTTCGGCTCCCAACCCAGAACTTCACGAAGTTTCGTGTTGTCCGAATTCCTGCCCCGAACCCCTTGCGGCCCGTCAATATGATTCTTATTCAAAGTTATGTCGGCTATGCTCGCGATAATATTGACAAGTTCATTAATGGAAATCATCCGATCTTGGCCAAGATTTAACGGTTCGGCAAAGTCTGAAAGCATCAACCGATAAATACCATCTACGCAATCGTCCACATGACAGAACGAGCGCGTTTGTTCACCATCGCCCCAAATGTCGATCGATGTTTGGCCGGTCAACTTTGCGGTTGCGATCTTTCGACACATAGCCGCGGGTGCTTTTTCCCGTCCGCCTTCCCAAGTGCCGCGTTCACCGAAAATGTTGTGAAACCTTACGGTTCGCGTCTCGATCCCGTAGTCTTCACGGTAGTGCATACAAAGGCGTTCGGAAACCAATTTTTCCCAACCATATGCGTCCTGCGGAAAAGCCGGATAAGCGTCTTCTTCGCGAAGCGGCTTTACATTTGTATCTTCCTGAAGATGTTCCGGATAAATGCACGCGGAACTAGTGTACAAATAGCGCGAAACTGAATTAACCCGAGCGGCTTCAAGCGTATGAAGATTGATGAGCGAATTGTTGTATAGGATCTGCGCGTGGTGGTTCGAAATGAAGCCCATCCCGCCCATATCCGCCGCTAGAGCGTACACTTCCTCAACGCCTCGTGTTGCTTGCAAACACGAGTCCCAACGGCGAAGATCCAGGATCTCAAACTCATCAGCATCCGTCTGCGAAAATTCGGGATACTTAAGATCAACACCTCGTACCCAAAATCCTTTATCCTTTAGAAATGTCACAAGGTGGCTTCCGATAAAACCACCGGCACCTGTGACCAGTACCCTTTTCTGTTCCGTCATAAATTAAGATTCGCGATCATCGGGATGGAAATAATTGTCGCGGTTATAGTAGCTCTGGTAGTAGTAATAATTGTCTTGTGAACGCAGATTTACATTATTAAGAACAACACCCACGATCCTTGCACCGACATCGAGCAGAAGTTGTCGAGCACGTCGTACGACCTGCCTCGAACTCTTGCCTGAGTGAACCACAAGTATTACACCGTCAACCATCGACGCAATTAAAACACCGTCAGTAAACGAGGTGATCGGCGGGGAATCAATAACGACATGCGTAAAATGCTTTTGGAGCATCTTCATCAGATTCGCCATCTGCTCGGAGCCAAGTAATTCAGCCGGATTTGGCGGTATCGGACCCGAGGTCATCATGTGTAATTTTGAGCTCTCGTCGGTCTTGACCAAGGCCAAAACCTCGGCTTCGGATAGATCACTAGATAGCACGGTGCTCAAGCCGTCTCCATTCTCTAAATTGAAGACCGAATGGAGTCGTGGCCGCCTCATATCCCCGTCAATGATCAAAACCTTCGCACCGGTCTGGGCGAGGCTTATCGCCGTATTCGTTGCGGTCGTTGTCTTACCTTCTGATGGAAGGCTTGACGTGATCAAGAGCGATTTCGGCGGATGGCCGGCCGTTGAAAGCAAAATTGAAGTTCGAAGTTGCCGATAAGCTTCCGCCAGCGCCGAACGCGGATCGGAATGAATAAGCAATTCTGACTTGGATGGGTCATCCTTATCTTCCCCATCCGTCTTCCCTACCAGCAATAGTTTTCGCCGAGGCATTGAATCCATTGTCGGGATCGCAGCCAACGCCGGTAGCTGAAGATAGTTCTCGATCTCTTCCGTTGTCTTGATGGTGTCATCGAGATATTCCAGGAACAATGCAAGTCCCATTCCAAAAAGCGTTGAAAGGAATAACGCTGCAAGCACCGTCGTTAAACGACGCGGGCCGATCGGCTTGTCGGGTGGAATCGCAAAAGCGGCAACGCTGATATTATTATCGGAACCCTTTGCTGCAACATCGTTCGAGCTTTCTTGCTTTCTTAGATTGTCCAGAAATCCCTTGTTGGTTTCAATATTCTGTTCAAGCAAGCGGATCTGAACATCACCAATGTTCTGACCTTGGGCCTCGTTATATTTTTGATTGTAAGAAACGCGAATTTTCTCTTCCCGTTCTCTCGTCGTTGCAAGCCTGGTCCGCAACGTTTCCACCAAAACGGAGGAAGACCGTGTTCGAAAAGCCTCCAATTCCTCTCGATTCTTGTTCAATGCTCGTTCAAGCGACTGCTCAAGACTTGTGATTTGGCGGTCGATCTCAAGTATTTCCGGAGCCTTTTCCTTAAACACTTCTAGCTTCCGAGCTCTTTCCGCTGAAAGATCACCGATCTTTTTCTGTGTTTCGTTTCTGAGTTCGCGAACCGAATTCTCTTGTTCGGTAACGTAGCGAGCCATCTTATCTTCAACAAGCGACCTGCTGCTTTCCGGGCTTCGAACTACCGCATTATATTCAGCCTCGGCGAGTTTTCGATCGTTCTCGGCTTCCAAAAGCTGGCGATTCAAGCCTGACAGTTGAGCCAGGACCAGAGTCGAGTCGCCATCGGTCTTCAAGATTCCTTCGCTCGCCTTTAATTCAACTAGTTTGATTTCATCACTTCGAACCTGTGATTGGAGATCCGCGATTCGCTGTTGAAGATAATCGCTTGTTTTACGACTCGTGCCTGAACGTTTTTCCTGATTATAATTGGCAAATGATTCACCGATGCCGTTAACGACAAACGCAGCAAGTTCACGACTCGTATGCTTGAACGTTACCTCGATCAAACGCGTATCCTTAAAGGTCGTTCTTGGATCGCGTACCGGTTCGACGCCAAGATTCTGTTGAATTATCGTGACATAAGGAGATAATCGAACGGCTTCAGCTATCTCATCCGCCGATGCCAAGTTGGAGGTGGCAAGCGTCGTATCCGTAGGTGGTTCACCTTCTTTCTTTTCCCCGTCGCTCGCAAGGCCGACCGTTTTCAACATTGATCGCCAGGCCGAAACCGAACCTTCGGTTTTTGCCTCTTGAAAATCCTTATTTACATCAAGATTATGTTCCTTGATCACCCTGCGAAGTAGAGTGTCGCTACTCAAAAGCTGCAACTGCGTGTTGAAGTACGACGGATCAGGATTGGATGTCGGGCGCTGCCGGTCAGATGTAACGAGATCTGGATTAGCCTGCTCAAGATCGACTTGGACAACAGACTTCGCTAAGTAAATATTTGGTTTGCGTGCGACGTAAATGGCGGCGGCCGTTGTCGCTAGCACTGCGAGTCCGATCACTAGCCATAGCCGTTTCCGAATTGCCCGCCAATAATCGAGAAGATTATATCCCTCATCTGCGTGCAACTCACGGTACGCAGGATATCGCTCTGCTCCTGCGACCAGCTGGGGCACAAAAGGCCGTTCTATGTCCGCCGATTCGCTCAGCGGCCTATGAATGATCTCACGACTTTCTTTCATCGAAAATTAACTAAACGCGCTCTACGGCGTAACCCTATAAAAGATCGTTCCAACGCCTTGAGTCAGCGACTTTCCTATCGCGTTAAAAATGCTCTTTGCTTTATCTTCACTGATCGCGACTATGTCGTTCGGTTCAAGAAACGGGTCGCGGGCCTTCTGCTTGCTTATATCATTAAGACTGAAAACGAACTCTTCCCGATCCAAACTTCCAGGTTTCTGGCGAAAGATTCGAACACTGTCCTTTGCCGAAGCCGGTTTCAAACCTTCCGCAGAAGCTATCGCTTGCAAAAGGGTGATAGGTTCGGTCATCGTCACAGGACCTTGTTTGATCACATTCCCATATACGAATACAACGTCGGACTTCATAACCGAAACAACGTCTCCGGGAGCCATCAAAATATCGGCTTTGTTTTCAAGAACGTCGCGGAGTTTGAAACTCAATACGGTAAGTTCAGAATCTTCATCGGGAGTCGCGACTGTTTGACAATTCGAGGAACTCCCCTTCCGGGCGACCATTATCGTCGAACCTGCATCTTTCGAAGGTCCGCCGGCATATGCGAGCAATTCGAGCAATCTCGGCCGTTTACTAATGAAGTAATTCGCGGGTTTCTCAACGGCACCGATCACCGCAAACGACTGTGATAATTGCTCAACCGTCGTAACATTTACTTCAGGATTTCTTAAATAGTCCTTTCGATACGCCTCAGCGATGTCGTTTGCCAATTCACGTTCAGTTTTGCAAACCGCGATAAGTGGTTGCGGCAGCCGAAAAAGATTTACGGTTCCATTCGAGTTTACGCGGACACGCTGAGAAAGCTGGGGCTGTCCAAAGACCTGAACTTCGATCGCATCCTGATAACCGATCCGATAACGGTCGGCGGCATTTGGATCATCAATTTGCGAGACGGGAATAACAGGTAACGGATCTTGGGCCACGATCGGGCGAAATTGCGCGAATAATGCAAGGGCAGTGAACAGTCCTATTTGTTTGATCATTTAATTCTCCGATAATCTTAAAACGTGTTCTTTGTGATTGCCCAGCATCGCTAAAAGTTGTTCCAAAAATGCACGGGCCAACAACCCTTAGTGATTCAAAAACAATAGCTTATCAAAACACGGTCGCTTTGAAAACTGTCAACTGTAAATCCGGAACGATTTTCGCTAAACTCTAGCGCGCCGTTGAACAGCCGAAATTTATGGAAAATACGACGCCGATGCTGCGGCAATACCTTGATATAAAAAAAGCGTATCCGGGAACGATCCTGTTCTTTCGGCTTGGCGATTTTTACGAGATGTTCAACGAGGATGCCGTCATTGGATCACGTGAACTTCAGATCACACTTACAGCCCGTCAGAAAGATTCACCGAATCCTGTTCCGATGTGTGGCGTTCCCCACCATGCCGCTGCGGGATACATCGCAAAATTAGTACGAAAGGGTTATCGCGTCGCAATTTGTGAGCAATCGGAACCGGCGCGACCGGGGGTCAAATTGGTAAAACGCGAGGTGGTAAAGGTCATAACGCCCGGCACTTCCTTTGAAGAACAATTGAACAAAAAGGGCGAAACTAACGTCTTGGCATCGATTGCCATAATTGGTGAGACCATAGGAATCGCCTTTCTCGATATTTCCACTGGCGAATTCTGGGCATCAGAGTCCGATGGCAACGATGCATTGAATACGATCACCGGCCACATTGAGCGTTTTGGGCCAAGAGAGATAATAGTTCCCAAAACCCTTGAAGAAAAGATCGGTAAGTTGCTCAATACTAATGATGTAAGCGGTTCTACGCTATTAACAGATTCAACGGAACCGAATAATTTAGGAACACTTTCCGCGATTCTTACGTCTCGTCCCGATGAGGATTTCGACGTGGAGACGGCATCCGAGTTTTTATGCAGGCATTTTAAGGTGAACGAACTCGCCGGTTTTGGTATTACTGATAAATCGACGGTCCTCTCGGCAGCAGCAGCGTGCCTAAAATACGTAAGGGCCACTCAGCATTCGCCTGCTGAGCACATCACCGAGTTAAAGTACTTTGAGAATAACGAATTTCTGGTTCTCGACGGTGTTACGCTTTCCAATTTAGAGATAACGAAGTCGAAAAGCGAAGGCCGGAAGCGCACATTACTTTCAGTGATCGATGATACGATCACCGGAATGGGTTCGCGACTGCTACATTCGTGGATCTTGAGGCCGTCGGTCAAGCGAAGCGAGATACATACGCGTCAATCGGCTGTTGCAGAGTTGCTCGACGCAATACTGCGCGAAAAGGTTCGATTCTCTCTGAAAAAGGTCGCCGACCTTGAACGGCTCGTCGGGAAGCTAAATCTTGGATCGATGACCCCTCGCGATCTACTCGCGCTTTCGGCTTCGATCCGTCAAACGCCGGAAATTAACCTTACACTTTCCGATTCACGATCGCTGCTTCTTCAGGTGTTGTCAGAGAATATATTCGAGCTACCGGAAGTACGGCACCTTATCGATAGATCGATCACCGACGATCCGCCCGCTAATTTGTCAGATGGCGGTTATATTCGTTCCGGATTTGACAGTGAACTTGACGAACTTCGCGGGATCGCATCGTCCGTTAAAACAGCGATCGCTGAGTTCGAGGATCTTGAGCGTGCCAGAACCGGCATTCCGACGCTGAAGATAAGATTCAACAACGTCTTCGGTTACTACATTGAGGTTTCTAAAGCACAAATTCAAAAGGTTCCTTCCGATTACGAAAGACGCCAAACATTGGCAAATGCTGAGCGATACAGCACGATCCAGCTGAAAGAATGGGAATCAAGGGTCTTTGGCGCTGAAGAAAAGATCGGAAAGATCGAGGCTGAACTCTTCGCGAAAGTGAACGAGGGAGTTAAGAGCGAAACCCACCGGTTACAATCAACGGCACGGGCTTTGGCAACACTTGATACTCTCGCTTCTTTGGCAGAAACAGCCGCGAAACGGAATTATGTACAACCCGTGCTGCACGATGGCGACGAGATCGAGATCGTCAAAGGGCGCCATCCGGTGGTTGAATCTCAACTTCGGGAAGATTTCGTTCCTAACAATATTTACTTGAACAATTCGACCGATCGGCTTGCGATAGTTACCGGCGCGAACATGGGCGGCAAATCGACGATTCTTCGCCAGATCGCTTTGATCCAGATACTTGCGCAGATCGGTTCGTTCGTCCCGGCCGCGTCGGCGCGTCTTCCAATCGTTGATCGCATCTGGACTCGCGTGGGTGCGTCCGACGATCTTGCGTCCGGGCGATCGACGTTTATGGTCGAAATGACAGAAACGGCGGCTATCCTACATAATGCTACTCCGCGATGTCTAATATTGCTTGATGAGATCGGCCGCGGAACCTCTACGTTCGACGGAATGTCGATAGCCTGGGCAGTAGCGGAATATCTTCATAATTCCCCCGAGCACTCTGCAAAGACAGTTTTTGCTACTCATTATCATGAGCTGACCGAATTAGCGGAAAGCCTTCCCGGCGCAAAGAATTATCAAATGACCGCGATCGAAAAAGATGGCGAAGTTGTTTTTCTGCATAAGCTCGAAAAAGGAAAGGCAGCGAAATCTTACGGGATCGCCGTGGCAAAATTGGCAGGATTACCATTACAAGTAATCGAGAGAGCGAAAGACGTTCTTCAAAAACTCGAGAAATACGAATTAGCGGTTTTCGCAGACGAAAAACACGTCGGCGTTGCTGCAGCCGCAAGCCGTTCGATCGCATCGCAAGTCTCTCTTTTCGCGATCGCCAACGAAACTGCGATCGACGAGCTTCGCCATATAGATGTTGATTCGCTCTCATCTGAGGAAAGCAAGGCACTGCTTGAAAACTTAAAGAAGAAGATCATCTAGAGCCTTACCAAATTACTTTAAGGGTCGGCCAAGCGACAGTTAAAACAAACCCTTAACTTCACACGATGGAATCATTTACCAATCAGACCGAAATCGGCTCGCTCACGCTAGAAGAGAAGATCGGGCAACTGTTCTTTATTGGGATAAAGGGCACAGTACTCGACGAAAACACTGCTAAGCTTCTTTCCGATATAAAGCCCGGTGGCGTGTGTCTCTTTTCTAGAAATATTAAGGAAGCCGTTCAAACAAGGCAGCTCTTGGACGAAATCAGGGCGATGAGTACTGTTAAACCTTTGCTGAGCCTTGACCAAGAGGGTGGGCTTGTTGATCGTCTCCGCCGGATCGTTGCTCCGATGCCAGCCGCAAGCGAGTTCAAACGTGCTGAAGATGTTTCTAGGTTTGGCGAGATCGTCGCCGAAATAATTGGGATTTTGGGTTTCAATCTTGATTTTGCACCCGTGATCGATGTTGTAAATATTGACCGATCGATTTTTAATAACGGACTCCGTTCTCGAGCTTTCGGTGATTCCCCGCAAGTCGTGGTCACATTGGCCGGGTCGTTTCTGAAAGAACTTCAATCGAAGGGTATTTCGACAAGTTTGAAACACTTTCCCGGACTCGGCGCCGCTGAGGTTGACTCACACGAAGAACTGCCGGTTGTTTCGATCAGCGACGAAGAGATAAACGATATCGACCTTTTTCCGTATCGGCACTTTCTTGCTGACGGCCGCGTAGATACCGTTATGGTTGCACACGCCGCGTACCCTAACACAGTTCTTCAATTAAAGGATGGAAAGGGCCGGGACGTACCTTCGTCGCTCAGTGAGAGAGTCGTCACAGGCTTATTACGCGACGAAATGGGATTCGACGGAGTGGTGATCACGGACGATCTCGAGATGGGAGCGATCCTCAAAAACTACGGAATGGCCGACGCATGCAAGCGTGCGATTCATGCCGGGGTCGATATTATCGCGATCTGTGCCGACGAGGATCATATTCGCGAAGGTCACAACGCGATCATTGGATCGATCGACAAAGGCGAGATCTCGGAAGCACGCATCGACCGATCAGTAGGCCGCTTACTTGATTTGAAGGCTCGTCTTGTGCAACCCTTGCCTTTTGACATCTCCCGCTTAGCACATTTGTCCGATGAGATAGAAGATCTCAAACGCTCTCTGAAATAGACCCCGGAGGAAACTAATTTGAACAATTTGGTTTTAGTAGTTATTTGCTTTTGCTTCATCATTTCGGCATCGTGTCGTCGAACAGACACCGAATTCGTAACTGTCGCGCTTCCCGAGCCGTTTTCAACTTTCGATACGCTGACATCGACGGCTTCTGACGCAGCAGCGGAAAGGGTGCGGAATTTGATGTTCAGTTCGCTCGTCAAAAAGAACGAAAAATTCGAATATGTTGGCGAACTCGCTACCACTATCGCAATTTCGGAGGACGGGAAAACGGTCACGTTCGTACTTCGTGATGGCGTGAAGTTTCATAACGGCAAGGAATTTACGTCTGCAGACGTTCAGTACACTTTCGATAAGTTATTTGAAAGCAAAGGCAACAAAGCGGGAGCTTTTTTCGATACGGTTAATGTGCCCGCTGGAGAAGTTGCAGTTGGCCCTGACGGGCAACCTGCAAAGACCAAACAGGTTCCACATATAATTTCCCGATCGACTCCGGATTTAAAGACTGTCGTGATTACCGTAGGTTCACCGGCGCTTGTTAATCAGCTTTTGTCTAATTTGGTCGCTATCCCGATAGTTGCTGAAGGCACAATTGAACAACAAAAGCAGAATCCGATAGGTACGGGCCCATTCAAATTCGTCGGATTTGATTCCGGACAGAACACGGTCGAATTAGCAGCGTTCGAAGAATATTTCGAAGGAGCTCCGAGAGTTAAAAAGATTCGTCTCACGACGGTAACTGATGCAAGTGCATTGCAGGCCGAGCTTCAAACGGGTGGGGTTGACCTGGCTCCGGTTCCCTCGAACTTGCCGCCCGACACGCTCAATATCCTCCGCCAGAGTGCGAATTTGAAGGTCGAACAGTTTGACGGGTCAAACATACAATACATTGGATTAAATACTTCGTCACCTCCGCTCAATAACGTAAAAGTTAGACAGGCAATAGGTTACGCGATTGACAAACATAAAGTAATACGTGAACTTTTGTCGGGCCAGGCTAAGGTGGCAAGTTCGATTCTTCCGGAGAGTTCATGGGCATATTCGGCCGGTACGGTCTATTCGTATGATCCCAATAAGGCTCGTCAACTACTATCAGAAGCCGGCTATAAGAGCGAGCCGATCAAGTTTAAGTTTGCATCCGGAAATGCTGCTTTCAACAGTTTTGTTCAGGCGATCCAAAGCAACCTAAAGGATGTCGGTTTGGTGGTAGAAATCGAACCGCTTGATCCGGGTGCTCTTCGAGAACAGTTAAAAACGGGCCAATTTCAGTTGAACACCGGAGTGTGGATCGGTGGTAATCAGGACCCGATTTTCCTAAAGGATCTTTTCACAACGGGACGCATTCCTAGTTCGACGGTTGCCTGCTGTAATCGGAGCCGCTATTCGAATCCTGAGGTAGATAAACTTGTCGAAGATGCTATCAACGAGCCGGACCGTGAGAAGGCAAAGCTTCTGTATATTGAGGCGTGGGAAAAGATCTCTGCCGATGCTCCTCTGTTGCCGCTATGGTATCCGGCGAATATGGTCGTTGCCAACAAACGCATCGAAAACATCAAGATAAGCCCAAGCGGTGATTGGAGCTTCATCAAGGACATCACCGTTACTCAGTAACAAGTAATCGATTCACTTGTGCTTGACAAGTTTTGTGCGAACGCTAAAATAGGGGTTTGCATGCGGGAGTAGCTCAGTGGTAGAGCGCGACCTTGCCAAGGTCGAAGTCGCGAGTTCGACCCTCGTCTCCCGCTCCATTTCTAAAGGCAAAAGCTAAAAGGCAAAAGACATAACGACTTCGGTTTTTACTTTTTCCGTTTACCTTTTGCCTTTAACAATTTCAGGCGGCGTAGCCAAGTGGTAAGGCAGAGGTCTGCAAAACCTTTATTCATCGGTTCAATTCCGATCGCCGCCTCCAAAAACTTCAATAAATGCAATAGTTTGCAGAGTACGAACTATTTTCCCATTTTCATTCTTGACGTAGGATTATCGTAACCTCCCACTAATCGTCGTGATCCCTCGCACGGAGTTGAACTGTTTTCCGCTGAAACGATTACCAAAAATATGGTTTAAGCCACCTCCGCTCCCCGATAAATACATCGCGACATGGATTTACGGTGAAAAACGGATAAACTGTTACGCTCGTTTTTTCTGTCGAATTTTGTGAGTGTCCCTCGGGTGATGCTAGCGGGTGTGACGACAGAAGTCTTCGGGCTGACGCCATCGAAGGGCATATTTTAGTTATTTGGATTAATCGGGACGAATGGATTCGAACCAGCGGCCTCACACCCCGAGCGATTTTCGGGGTTTGTCACACTTTGTTAAAATCAATCAAAACGTGCTAAAACCAATAGTTTACACTCTCAGCCTAATCTTCCACGATTCGCTTTGATTCAGGAAAGTGCAACCAACCTGCAAACCAACTTCCCTGAGTTGTCAATCGTCCGAGAAAAAATACTTTACTCTTCACGCCACATAACAACATTTTGGTCATTTGCCAACTCTTTATCGCAGGGTCCCATAATCCTCGAAGAGGCGATACGTGCCGATTGTTTCGCCCGATTCCCTTGAAACGACGATAAGATTACGGCATTTAAAATCGTAGCCGGAGCCAGGCTCGCTGCGGCAATTTGGCGACAGCCGAGCTCTACGTT
>JBGTKQ010000095.1:0-16163 GCA_041744555.1 Pyrinomonadaceae bacterium | reverse complement strand
CGCGGCAGACAGAAAGATCGGACCACCAACTCCTAGAAAGAAAGGAGCGAGACTCACCGGGACAAGTACGATAGTAAAAAGAACGATCTGAAATGCAGTCATCCTTCCTGAGGGTTCAACGACAGGCAACATCAAAATTCCCGCTTTGGCATATTGCTCCTTATACATCCAAGCAATTGCAAGGAAATGGGGGAACTGCCAAAGGAACAAAACGGCAAAAATTGACCAAGCTCCTAAAGTGATTTCGTTCGCAGACGATGTCCATCCCATCAAAGGCGGCATTGCGCCCGGAACCGCACCGATCGCAGTAGATAAGGGCGTGTACCTCTTTAACGGCGTGTAAATCAAAACGTATCCAACAATAACAACCAGGCCAAGAAAGGCTGTTAAGGGATTCACAAGGAAATAAAGATAGATCTCGGCTCCTAACGCGAGCACTATCCCAAAAATAAGTGCCTCGTACGCCGCAAGTTTGCCCGATGGTAAGGGTCGGGACGCTGTTCTTTCCATCAATAGATCAGTTCGTCTTTCTATCCACTGGTTGAGCGTTGCTACGCCGAAGGCAAGTAGAGCAATTCCGACAAGAGAATTAACGAATAAAACCGGAGCAAAATCACCGGTTTGCCCTAAATAGAATCCGGCGGCAGAAGTAAGTACCAGCATTACGGCTATCCGTGGTTTCGTTAATTCGACGTAGGCCAAAATACGTCCCCTGAATGAGAGCATCGGTGAATCTGTGATTGTGTTGGCGACCGAGTCGATCATTTGCATATCACTTAAGCCATGTGAAGAGGTAGAATAGCCCGTAGCACCGAATTTTCAAAGCTTTGCGTCGGATTTCGGACTTCTTTTGGTGAGAAGTTCTACTAATTATCTAGACGGTGACAAATTAAACCTACTAAGTTATCTTTTAGTCATAGGATTTGATGTCAGCCGCAGAAGAAATAGTAAGGCCCAACGGATCTGTTCGATCTAGCACGAAAGGCGTGGTGGAGCGATTTGTCGACCTCGTGAGTTCCGTTCGATTCGGCGTTACGTTGCTTTGCTTACTTGTCGTTCTTTCTATGATCGGCATGTTGATAGTCCAACAGAACGTCAATGGGTTTGATGCCTATTTCACGTCGCTCACGCCGGCCGAACGAACTGTATTCGGTGCACTTGGCTTCTTCGATATTTACCATAGTTGGTACTTCAATTTTATTCTCCTGATCCTTTCCCTCAATATAGTCTTGGCTTCGATCGATCGATTTCCTTCGGCATGGTCGTACATCGTCGATGCAAAATTGGTCGCAACTAAAGAATGGCTGCTGAGTCAAAAGACTGCAGAGCAACTATCTGTTGGCGAAAGCTCTATTTCAGAATCGGTCGAAACGGTCAAATCTGTCCTTGCCGCGAGTGGATTCGATCCCATCGTTACCGAAACAGAAAGTATCGAATACGGCACAGACGAATCCGGAAAGAAAGACTTCGATCAGATAATCAAAAAACAATCGGTTACGGTATTTGGTCAGCGAGGAAAATGGAATCGCATTGGGGCGTACATTGTTCACGTTTGCTTGCTCACGCTTTTCCTTGGTCATTTCGTCGCAAACATTACTGGTTTTGATGCCGACGTCCAGATGATACCGGGCGATTCTTCAGACAAGATCCAGATGATTCAGATCGATTTGGATAAGCGGGAAAAGTTTGATGTCCAACTTCCGTTTACACTTGCTTGTACCGACATTGAACAGAAATTGATCGACCCACGCGGAAACATTGGGGTCACGAACACAATGGATTGGCGAACACGGCTGCAAATTGATGACCCGGAATACGGAACCATCGTTTCCGATGTCTCGATGAACAATCCGTTTAGCTACCGCGGGTTTCGGTTTTTCCAGGCAGAGGCTTCCAGGATGGGAAGTGCCCGATCGATCGAACTCAACGTTCGCTCGGAAGCCACGGGCGAATCACAACGCGTGAGCATCCCTCGATTGGGAACTGCGACATTGGACGACGGCACATTCGTTGAGTATGACGAGTTCCTTCCTGATTTTATTTTCAATGCAGAAGGAAAGCCCGACTCGAAATCAGGCGAGTATAACAATCCGGCGGCTGTTCTCAGTGTTACACCGGTCGGTAAAGAGCGACAGCGTGTTTTCGCATTCGAGAGTGGAAAGGCAGATAATATTCCGGTGGGCGCACCTAAATTCGGTTACACATGGCGGATCGTAAGTTTTGAAAAAGTTCCCTTCGCCCATGTTTTGTCCATCAAATACGATCCGTACAGCGGAGCCTTTATTGCATGGTATTTTGGCGGCTTCGGTTTGATGTTTGCCCTTTCATTTGTGTTCTTCTTCTCACACCGACGCGTCTGGGCGAGGATCGAAGAAGACGGAGCCGGTAGGACGAATGTCACACTTGGCGGGCACGCAAATCGCAATCAAGATGCATTTGAAACAAAGTTTTCTCAGATCGCCAGCAAAATAAAGACGCGATTGACCGGCGAAAGCAAGCTAATTGACTAAAGCGAATAGATATGGCTAAAGAAATATACGACGCTGAAATCGGAACGACAGGAATTGCATCATTTTTACCGGCAATATTAGCAATTGGCGGGGCATTTTTAATTTTGCTCATTCGCGTTCAAATGGGCGCAAGTTTCATGTCTGACGGCTCGCTGATGATGATCGCCCTCGCGGCTTACATTCTTGCGGCCCTATTTCAATTGACAAATCTGTATGCCTCGTCGGAGATGGCTCAAAAGATCGGTCTTTGGAGTGCGACCATCGGTGTTTTTTTCAACCTTTCCAGTTGGCTTGTGCGATGGGTTGCTGCGTACGACCGAGAGATCGCAATGCTTCGAGGTGGCGGATCGGATGAGACGCCATGGGTCTTTAGATACATACCATTCGCAAACCTATACGATCTAAGTCTAGCTTTTGCTTTTGGTGCTGGAATTGCGACCTTACTTCTAGCACGCAAACGGAAATTTCAGGTGCTAAGCGCGTTTACCTTGCCGCTCGCGGCTTTGATCTTGACGCTCGCCCGTTTCATTGGCAGCGAGTTCATTGACCTTCCGCCAGTTCTGGATTCATATTGGCGCCCTATTCATGTTGGCGTAGCATCACTAAGTTACGGTGTTGCCTTAGTTTGCTTTGCCGTCGCAGTTATTTACTTGCTGAAAGATCGAGTAAGAGTCGAAGCGATGGCCATCTGGTCGAGCATTTTTGGCTTAGCTGTTATTGCCACGATCAGCAAGTTTTCGGTCTTGACTGAATTCGTCTATCGAACTGGTTTATTTCTGCCAAACGGTGCGGCTGCAAAGCCAATTTCGTCTCCATTTAGACTCGAATTGCCGTTCGTCGGTCCGGCCTTGGTTGTCTCCGCAATACTACTAGCAGGCGTTATAGCGGCCTATTCTATATATCTTTACCGCGAGGTGGTTACTGCGAAAGCGATTGGTCACGTGTTGCTTAAACTCGCGCTGGTGGCTCAAATCGTTTCGGTCGGACTATTGATCTCGGGGATTCGTTCAGCAGATGATATTCAGGCAAAGATGCAACAACAGTTAGCTACGGAACCGGGACAGTATATCGTTGCGGGCAAGGCTCTGGCTGGAAGACAAAATATGCCCGCCAAGGAACTTGCTGCAATCACCACGTCACAGTTCGAACAGATGGGCAGGGCATATTTTCAAGCAAATGGCGGGCAATTGTACTTGAGCGTTAAGACAAACCCGGTCGAGCTAACTGGGTTGATCACTGCCCTAGCAGCGACTTTTTTCGTAATCATCTTCGGTTTTCGCACCAATCATTTGGTTGAACGGCTTCCGAGTCTTGAGTCGTTAGACGATCTAATGTACAAAACGGCGAGCTTAGCATTCGCGGGGCTCGCAATGCTTCTGATCACGGGTGCGATCTGGGCAAACGAGTCTTGGGGAAGGCCGTGGGGTTTTGATTCGAAAGAGACTGGAGCGTTGGTTGCTTGGTTGACCTATGCGGCGTTTCTTCATACTCGCATTTCGCGGGGTTGGAGCGGGCGGAGTTCGGCTTATTTCGCAATAGTCGGATTTTTGTTGGTTATCTTCACTTATCTCGGTGTTAGCTATCTACTTCCGGGACTGCATAGCTATGCTTGACGAATTATGACTCGGGAAATTGTCTTTGGATTTGTTGGACTCGCTGCGGGTCTTTCGATCGGCTTCTTCGGTGCAAACAGCCTCAACCGAGAGGCTGTAACTACGGCTGCTTTAACAAATGTAAATACAAGCGGAGCCGTATCTTCGGCCATAACCACACCCGCAGTTGATGAGATGCTACAACGGGCAAACTCGGAACCGCAGAATTTTGCCGCCCAAATGCAAACCGGCGATATGTACAGGAAGATCGATCTTCTTGAAAAAGCAGTCGAATTTTACAAACGTGGGTTGATCCTCCAACCTGAAAACTTTGAAGCAAACGTTGTGCTTGCAAATACCTTATTCGACTCCCAAAAGTTTGAAGAAGCCGAAGCGTATTATTCGAAGGCGTTAGTGATCAAGACCAATGACGTAAACGCCCGGATCGATTTGGGTACCACATTCGTCGAACGTGGAACACCGGATTACGATCGGGCGATCAAGGAGTTTAAGACCGCTCTGGAGCTAGATCCAAAAAGCGAAGCCGCGGTCTATTACTTGGGTATTGCCGAACTAAGGAAAGGTAATCGCGAGGCTGCGAACGCACGACTAACTGAACTAGAAAAGCTAAATGCCGCGAGCCCGTTGATCGGCCGACTCCGGCAAAATATTGACGCTCCCACACCTTGATCATTCGATCGAGACCCGCACCACATCAGCCATCGAATAACGCGATACCGAACCGTTCCTATTTATAATGGTCAGGATCCCCCGATCAACCTGAAAGCGGCCAACCTCAGTCATGGGTCGCTCAAGCATCGTCCCGTCTCGGAATTCAACGACCAAGTTGAAATTGGACATCGGATCCCCTTTAGGCCGAGCCTTTTTACCACTTATTGTGGGTGGTTCACGCTCAGTTCGAGTGAGAGTGGTTTCATCCTCTCTACCGATCTCAACGTTTCCGGATTCAGGTTTTTCGATTCGGTTCGCCTCATCGTCCCGAGCAATGATCGCTCCGGAAGAATTCACTTTAACGGGAACTACTACTTCTGCGCTGATCTTCGGAAGTTCTGGCGGTTGTTCGGTGCCTGCGGCTGCAGAAATGAATGCACCGGCAAACTTAAACTGAAATTTGCCGGGATCATCATTAGGCGTCCGACCTTGGATCCTCATCAGTAATTTCTCAGCCTTTCGCAAATAAATCACACGCCCCGTTTCCGTTTCACCACGATCGGCATAGACCACGATCTTGGTTAGCGGGCGAAGGCCCTGTTCAATGAATATGTCGATGTCACCGTTTAGATTTGCAGTAACGATGTTGATAAAAAGGTCGCCCTGTCCGCCATTGAGTGTGTAGTAATACGTAGTCTGTCTAGCGTCGCCAATGTCGCGTGCTTTTATCTCACCTTGAAATTGGCTATCAAAAACGGGAGTGGGGAATTGCTGTTCGACTGACTGAGTCAAAACTATTTGGGTAAACACAAGGCAGACAAAAGCAAATATACTTGCTCGTTCTATCTGGAAGATTTGAGGGGTGAATCTAATTTTCACTGATCAAGTAAGTACTTTCCTAAGATGAACTAGTCGAGACGTTTCCTGATATCCGAGCGATACATGTGCTTTAAGACTTAGTTCATTACCGATCTCGGCATCAGAAGCGATCTCCCTACAACCTTTCCGCTTCGCCCATTCTTCAGCGTGTTGGACCAGTGAACTTCCTACACTTTTCTTTCGTGACTCAGGCTCAACAAACCAGCCTTCGAGGTAACCAACGTTGTCGGTCTCGCAATCTTCGACGAACGGGCGAATGCTGACCTCTAGGAATCCGACCAATCGCCCATTTTCATCTTCTCCGACCAAGACGCATTGTGTTTCCGGGTGCTCAATAATGTCGAGCATTTCATCCCTATGCTCGTCTTCGACGGTCTCGTCCCACAATAATTTCCGAAGGCGAAGCCACTCGCTTAGATCGCTTTCACGCAGCGTTCGAATAGTCCATTCGCGTTCGTTCATTAAAGCCAGATTCTAGCAGGGAAAAAGATACGCAACAAGCGAAATAAAAAGGCCGGACCTATTGACCCGGCTTGTATTTAGATGAAATTTCCACCTACTTAACGCTTGCGGCCTTAGCGTTCGTGGGTAATCCGCCGAGAAGCTCTATTGCCTTTTTTAACTGAATATCTTCAACAACCGTTTTTGCGGGCTCTGGCGTAGACGTTATGACGGGAGTTCCTGGAGCAGTGGGCTGCTCATTTTCCTCTTCCTGCTGATCGATCAGATCCTCGACCTCGCCCACCTGCGGCGTGTCTGGCCGCTTAACTTCAACGCTCGGTTCTACGCCCATCGCGGCCCGATCTTCGGCGAGAAACGGTGTACCTAACGGCGATGCCCATTTAGCTGTTGTTAGCAACAAACCATCACCACTTCGAAGCGTGAATAATTGCTGTTCGGTACCGGCACCAAAACTTCGTTCACCCACTACTTCGCCTCGCTTACGATCTAAAAACGCTGCAGCAACGACTTCAGCCGCCCCAGCAGTTCCAAAATCGACCAACACGTTCGCCTTCCCTTCAAAGACCAGCTTAGTGGGATCGGCGACGAAAGATTTTGTTACCGCATTTTCACGACCGATGACTTTCGCTAGATCACCATCCTTAATGAACAGGTTTGCTAAGGCAACACCCTCTTCGATCTTTCCGCCCGCGACGCCTCGAAGGTCTAGAATGACCTTATCTGCACCCTGCTTAGTCATATTCTGTAATTGTGTCCGAACCGCCGCAGCAGTACCGTCATCGAGCGAAAACACCTTGATCACACCGATCTTGTTTGCCCCGAGCTTTGCGTCCGGACCCGGCGATTTTGAATTCCCACGGGTCACCTTGACGATTTGCGGCCGAACCCCGGCACGAAGAACACGAAGGTTGACGACCGAACCGGGTTCACCTAAGATCATTTGCTTTGCATCATACAACGAAATATCACGCGTTGCTTTGTTCTCGATATACTCGACTACATCGCCGGCCTGCAACCCTGCTTTATCGGCATTAGAATCTTTCGCGACCGAGACAACGTAGAGATAAAGCGAAAGTTGCGAAAACTCAGCTCCGATGCCGACGCGACCGTTCGAATTATTTGAATTGAAAGATTTAACCTGGTCCGCCGTCAAATACGACGAATACGGATCGAGCCCGCCGACCAAGCCTCGAAGTGCCCCGTATCGCACCTTTGCAAGATCGGGCTCGTCCACATAGTCATCCTGAATATGCTGAAGTACACGTTCGACAAGTCGCAACTGCGCATTCGCGTCGTTTACCGGTTGCTGCGCCTGTGTCTGAAGCAGACTTCCGACAAAGGGCAAACCACCGATCATCACATAAACTGCGATCACCGACGAGATCAACAGCGTCCACAACTTTCCGCGAAATGACATATAATTACCTCTTGATTACCGACTGAAAATATTACGAAGCTGCGTAAATTAAAGTTGCAGAACGACGTTTTACAGATTATCCGACATCAAAATACTTGGCGCAACAAAAAGATACAACTAATGCTCCCGAAATTACAGAGCTCGCATCCGTTCCGATCGATGGCCGCATAATCGCGGTAGATCCAGGAACAAAACGTATTGGAATTGCGGTCTCTGACGAAACACAAACTCTGCCTCGCCCGTTGCCGAGAATCGAAAGATCATCATGGAAAAAACTTCTTGAGCGTCTGAAAGTCATTATCGAAGAATTTGATGCCGTAGCGATCGTTATTGGTTTGCCGCTCGAATCTGATGGTTCAGAATCTAGAATGTCTGTTGAAGCAAGGGACATTGCTCGGAAAGTAAAGCTATCTATTACACTCCCCGTCATTCTTCAGTGCGAGCAAGTTACAAGCTACGAGGCAAAAGGCCGTCTCTGGTCTCAAGGATTCGATGCAATAGAAAGCCGCGACCTTGTTGATAGTGAAGCCGCGGTTATCATTCTCGAAGATTTCCTCGCCGAACTCACGGCTTTTCGTAAGTTACGGAGCTAATGGCCGATCGCGCGACCGCCTCCTTCGAAAAAGGGAAGACTGCCGGCTTTCCGGTACTCCACGAATCAAACTGATCCTTGAAGTGCGGCGATTTAGGATCTCCACTCTGACCGAGGGGAGTTATATGCCGGGTTGCGTCCCAATCTCCCGGGCTTGCAATGTGTCTCATCGAAACAAATGAAGCGACATTTGGCGTCTGTCCGCTACCCGCTATAGCAATGTTCGGTGTTGCGAATTGTCCACCGATCAACGGTGCGACCGCGAGCGGATGCGGGAATCTGGCCACCGACGCTCTGCCCCATGTCCACTTTTCCTGATCCGTTCCATATCGAGTCGTAAATGAAGCAAAGCTGGCCTCGCTACAACTCTTTAACAGCTCGCCATAATTCTGAAATTCAGCAGGTAGCCATCGAGCCGACTTTTCCGCGATCGCCCAATACAAGATCCGCTCTCTTATCGCGTTAACTGGAGCGGGCTTGTTCGCGTCGGCGATCCTAGTCGCAGAACAAGAGCGAATTTCATTTACTAACAAAGCGGCCTTTGAATCAGGCGTCATCTTCCCATCCCATTCCGCGATCAGCCTAAGCTGAGCGTCCGAAGCCGCTTTCAGCGACACGATCTCCTTCGCAAGTAGCGATAACGGAATGTTCTGCGTATCCATCATTGCTGCCATTGTAGAATCCATCGTTACCTTCGTATCCTTAGATAAGATCTCGTAAAGCCTTCGGGCACGCCACGGTGGGGCAATGTCTCTTATCACCTGCTGATGTTTATAATCGGTTCCCGCGATCCGCTGATTGGCGGTCATGATAAATCCTTCAGGCGGATTATAGAGATTCGGCAGTTCATTGAAAGGCACGAAACCGATCCAATCCCCGTCCGTCCCCGCACCGTTGTAAGGCAAAGAACCGTCGCCCTTTCGACGAACCGGAACTTTTCCCGCTGCGTACCAACCGATATTTCCCTTCGTGTCGGCGTACACAAAATTCTGCATCGCTCCACCGTATCCGCTTAACGCCTTCTTGAAATCGTCCCAATTCTTCGCTCGATTTAGCGAATAGAATGCGTTGAAATCAAGATTCTTTGGATCGAACGCAGTCCATTTGAGGGAAACTGCACGATCCTTTGTATCAATAATGAGTGGCCCGTTTCGGGTCATCGTGACCGTAAAGTAGTCGATAGTTGTTTCGGGTGACAACGGATTGGTACGGACCGCTATTTCCTCGTTTCGAAAGGTTAGCGGCTTCCAACCGTCCGGCGTTTCATATTGTCCGCGCGTATTAAGGTTCTCAAAATAGACATCCTGAACATCGGGCCCGACGTTCGTTGCTCCCCAGGCAAAATGTTCGTTGTGGCCAAGCACGATTCCGGGAACTCCTGGAAACGTTACGCCTGAAACGCGCATCGTCGGAGTCGATAGATGCGAGAGATACCAAATTCCCGGTGCCGCCGGAAGAAGATGCGGATCGTTAGCGAGGATCGGCTTTCCGTTGGCGGTACGTTTTCCCGAAACGACCCAATTATTGCTCGCCGCAAGCTCTTCCGCATAGAGACCAACGCGCGAAAGCGAACGCTCGCGAATCGCCAGGTATTGTTCGACCACAGAGAGCACAGAGCCCGCAGAGTTTTCCGAGGTTCCGTTGTCGCTTGAATCGACCCCAAGAGTTCTAGATCGCCTATCGGCAGCAGAAAAGTTTTTCTCCGTGCTCTCTGTGCCCTCTGTGGTAAAACCTCCGACTGCCTTCGCAGCCTTAACGTCTTTGCCAAAAAGTATCACGTCATATGGCGTCGTTTTATTATTCAGATCAGCAAGCTTCACCGGATCGAAATTCTTCATGGCATCTCGCATCAGATCCCCCGCATAAGTGCTTGAGAGAGCTTCCGCGAGTATTTTTCCGATAACGATCGTGTCCGCCGGCGTCCACGCACGCGGTTTGTATTGGAGGATCTGAAATTCCACCGGAAGCCGCTTCGCGTCGAGCGAATTCGCGTACGCATTCACGCCGCGGGCGTAGTTTTCGAGCGCCGCCTTTAGCTCGGGTTCCAGATACTTCAGGCTCTCCTCCGCAATGCTTGCAAAACCAAATCTTCTCCAGCGTTTATCTTCCTCGAGCGTTGATCGGCCAAATATCTCGGCTGTTTCGCCGCGTGCAACGCGCCTCAAAAGGTCCATTTGCCAAAGCCTGTCGCTTGCCGTCACGTAACCCTGCATAAAAAACAGGTCCGCATCGTTCGACGCTTCGATGAAAGGGATCGAACGCGCGTCGCGGCGAACCGTAACCGAATCGCTCAATCCGTTCAGCTTTGTTTCGGTCGCGACGGTTTGAGCGAAGACCGTACTTTGTGTTGTCGGAAGAAAAAAGAGAGCAAGAAACGTGAGGGCAAATATTCTCATGAAGAGAAATATAGCAAGTACCCGGAAAACCAACAATCCGCAAGGACACAACGGGATTAGGGAAACCGAAAGAACCGAGCCCTAATTCCTATTTGGACAAATGTTCCTGTACTTAGAAGAAATGTTCCCGCACTTAGGGCAAATGTTCGCGTACATTAGAGAAATACTCGCGTACATTGGAGAAATACTCGCGTACATTAGAGAAATACTCGCGTACATTGAAGAAATACTCGCGTACATTAGAGAAATATTCGCGTACATTGGAGAAATACTCGCGTACATTGGAGAAATATTCGCGTACATTGGAGAAATATTCGCGTACTTCGAAGAAATATAGGCCAATATAGGAAGGCCGATTCAATACTTTTTTTACTTCGGTAGTTTCGGTGATCTTCGGATTAATTCACGAATTTGCAAAACACGAGTTCGCGTCTTAAACTTCTACTTGCGTGCACCCGTAGCTCAGCTGGATAGAGTATCTGACTTCGAATCAGAGGGTCGCAAGTTCGAATCTTGCCGGGTGTACCAATCGCTTCGCTCAGATCTCAAATTTGAAATTTCAAATTACAGATCTTACCCGCTTCCGAACGATCAAACAACATTTCAAAACCCACCAGAAGGCTTTGCGTCTTTCTCCCTTCGCGTCCTTGCGTCGAAGTTCCTATCGTTCGAAGTTCGGGATCCAAAAAACCACTCCGTCACGTGTAGTTTTTACCAGACCAAACTTCGGCAGATCATTTTCACTTCGGCCGATGTATGTAAAATGCGGAAGGTCGTCAATGATCGTCTGAAACCAGCCGTGTTTGTTGAGGATCGCCTTTACGTCTTTGTTGCCGAACTCCGCTACGTCGAGAGCGATCATCGAGAGATGCTGCGATGTTCCGGGAGCCGCGACCGAAGAGAAGATCGAATAATTAAAGCGAGTGCTGAACCATAGCTGCTGTTCTTCCCAACGCATAACCTGGGCGACCTGATCGATGATGTCCATTCGGCGTGCAGATTCGGCGGCCGCGGCCGAGATCTTGCCTTTTTCGATCCAATGTTTAAGGCCGGGCTCGAAACGTGAATTCCAAATGCGTGCGGTGTCCGCGAACGACCGTTTCGACGCACTTCCGCCGCGAGGAGTTATCTTCAGGTCCGCTTTTCCGGCTTCTGCGATTGCGGAATCGAGCGCCTTCATCGCCGCTTCCTGGAGCGTGACCGAAACACCTGCGATCGTTTTCGTTGAAGCCTTCACCGTATTCTGAAAGCTCAGCACTTCGTCTTCCGTCGCAAAAACGCATTTCGATGGAGACTTCACCGAATCAACCGAAACGAACATCGCCCCGTAATCTTTGAAGACACGCTTTGCGACGATGTTTGAATCGATCGGGCACACTTCTAATAGATTCTGCTTTCTATTGATCAATTGCTTTTCGACAGCTTTTCGAAAATCTGCCGGGCTCGTTTGGCCAAATGACGAACCAAAACCCACGACGACGATGATTAAACCAAGAAGACACTTCATAAATACGTTTCACTTTCCTTTCTTTGTATCGAGAGCCTTTCGGGCATGTTCGGCCAGTTTTAAGTATTCATCACGGATTTCGTCAAGTTCCCTTTCATCCATCTCCTCAAGATCCATCACCTCTTCGCGCGTTCCTTTCATTGACCGAATAAGTTCATCGAGCTTTATCTGGATCGCTTCTGTGTCGCGGTTCTGGGTATTTTGGATCAGAAAGACCATCAGGAACGTGATGATCGTTGTCCCGGTGTTTATCACAAGTTGCCACGTGTCGCTAAAGCTGAATATCGGCCCGGTCACCGCCCAAACGATCAGCATACCGACCGCAAGAAAAAAGGTAAGCGGTTTACCTGCGAGCGTAGCTGTATACTTTGCAAATCGCGTGAAGAATGAATTCTTGTGGTTCGGCATCTTAATTCTGTAACTTTATTGATTATTAACGAATCTATTGGCGATTTCCTGTACAGCATCAATGTGACCTTTCATATACTCATCGTTTTCAATAAAGGGCACTGCATTCCTGATGTCTCGATACATCTCCGCAGTTCCATTTCCCAGATTTTTGTCGGAGCCGATAACCTTTCTCCTAAAATCAATTCCCTGAGCTGCGCAGAAAAGTTCGAGGGTCAGTATCGCGCTAAGATTCTTGACGACCTGTCGCAATTTGAGAACCGCAGTAACGCCCATCGAAACGTGGTCTTCAACATTCGCCGAACTTGGGATGGTATCCACGCTCGCCGGGTGTGCCAGAACTTTGTTCTCCGTGCACAACGCCGCCGCTGTGTATTGAACGATCATGAAACCCGAATTCAGCCCACCGTTCTCCGTCAAGAACGCAGGAAGGATGTGCGCGTTAGACGCCTCATCCGTAAGACGCATTATTCGCCGTTCGGAAATATTGCCGAGCTCGGCCAATGCGATCGTCAAATAATCAAACGCCAAAGCGAGAGGTTCACCATGAAAATTCCCGCCCGAGAGAACCTCTATATGTCCGTCATCATCTTGAAAGATCAATGGATTGTCCGTCACAGAGTTTAGCTCTATCTTTAATAACCATTCCGCGTAAGCGACAGCATCTCGACAAGCACCGTGAACCTGAGGCATGCAGCGAAGCGTGTACGCATCCTGAACATTTGTTGGATCGAACCTACGGACGAAATCGCTGTCTTTCAAAATATTCCGCAGATTCCTAGCAGTGTCGATCTGCCGTGGATGCGGACGGACGGCGTGAATCCGTTCGTCAAACGCAAGCAAAGTTCCGTTTAGTGCCTCAAGACTCAAACAACCAGAAACATCCGCAAGCTCCGATAGCCGAAGGGCTCGAGCCGTTTCGAGCAGACCAACTGCCGTCATCACGGTTGTTCCGTTAGTTAGTGCCAATCCTTCCTTGGCTTTCAATACGACAGGTAACAAGCCGGCTTTCGCGAGTGCGTCCGCCCCGGACAATATTTCGCAATCAAGTTCAGCCTTGCCTTCGCCGATCAGTACACAAGCCGAATGCGCAAGCGGCGCGAGATCTCCGCTGGCACCGAGACTTCCCTTTTCCGGAATTATAGGATGAACACCGCGATTCAAACATTCGAGCATTAGTTCCAAGGTTTCGATCCGGATACCGGAAAAACCTCGCGCAAGCGTATTCGCACGGATCAGCATTATAGCCCGCACGGTCGGCGTATCAAACGGATCGCCGACGCCGACAGCGTGGCTAACAACGATGTTTCGCTGAAGCTGTTCGACCTGTTCGCGGCTGATTATCTTGTCTTTGAACGCACCAAAGCCTGTCGTGATCCCGTAAGCGATCTCTCCGCGCTCAAGCAGCGTATCGACCGCCGCCGCCGCTCGATTCACGTTCGCCTTCGCCCGCTCATTAAGCACAACACGCGGCTCGCCCGGCCGCCCATAGGCAACCGCCAGCACTTGCTCAAAGGTCAGGCTTTCGCCATCGATATAGATCGATTCTTTTGTCATCTGAAGACTGCGAGCATTTCTATTTCGAGGCCGCCTTTCGCGAGATCAGAAACGCACCCACGACGCCAACGATAATGCCGATCCCACCCGTTCTCACAGTTGTAGAAAGTCCGACCACTTCTCCGAGAAGTCCCAGTAACAGACCGCTCAACAGGCCCACAACCAAAAGCACGAGAATAATTGACCCCCAACTATTTAGTTTCATCGGTTCCTCCGTCTAATTATCTAATTAGTTCCACAACTTCACCGTCTTTAAATGCCGTCCTGATCGTCTGTCCGCCAAATTCATACGAAACGAGCCGATAGTCATCCGAATCGATTATGAGAAGATCAGCACATTTTCCGACTTCTATCGAACCATGCCTCTCACCGAGTCCGATGGCGTGGGCGGCGTTAATGGTTGCCGCGTTCAACGCTTCGGCGGGGAGAAGTTTTTGGTAGCGGCAGGCGATCGCCATCGCCATCGGCATCGATGGGCACGGTGCCGAGCCGGGGTTATAGTCGGTCGTCAAGGCCACGGCACAGCCTGCATCTATCATTTGCCTCGCCGGTGCGAAATGTGTCTTGCCGGCATTGAAGTTTTCGGTCGGAATCACAATGCCGATCGTATTGCTGTTAGCTAACAGTTCGATCTCTTCATCCGAGATCGCGTCGAGATGATCGATCGATGCGGCTCCTAACTTAATGCCCAGTTTCGATCCGCCAAGATTCGTGAACTGATCAACGTGAGCTTTGATGCCGAATCCGAGCTTTCGGGCAGTTTCAAGTAACCTGCGCATCTGTTCAAGATTGAACGAGTTTCGTTCGGTGAATATATCGCAATAGAATGGAATTCCTCTGAGTTTACAATTAGACGCTTCATACCATTCCCAGGCTAATGGCAGCATTTCCTCGCAGATAAGTTCAATGTACCCGCCGGCGTTAGCTTTGAATTCGGGCGGAATCGTGTGCGCAGCCAAGAACGTTGGAACGATCGTCATCGAATGCCGTCTGCTCAATTCACTGATCACGCGAAGCATCTTCAACTCGGTTTTTGTGTCGAGTCCGTAGCCTGTTTTTATCTCGCACGTCGTCGTTCCGCATTCCAGCATCTTTTCTAATCGCTTTAACGCCGATTCGATCAACTCATTTTCCGATGCAGCTCGCGTGTTCTCAACGGTTGAAATGATCCCTCCGCCAGCCGCAAGAATTTCGAGATATTGGGCCCCCTTTATCTTCAGTTCGAACTCATTGAGCCGGTCACCGGCGTAAACGATGTGCGTATGTGGATCAACAAAGCCCGGACAAACCACTTGTCCGCCTGCATCTATTTGGTCGTTAGCAGAATATGCGGCGAGGATCTCGTCAGACTCTCCGACGGCCGTTATCTTCCCTTCTTCGACTGCAACCGCTCCATTTTCGATGATGCCGACATCACGCATTTCATCACCGCGTTTTGGTTTTCCGCCTGACGCGCATGTGACCAATTGACCTGCGTTGTGAATGATCAGATCAGCTTTCATCAAAAAGTTTCACGGCCAATACCGAGGGCGTCGGCAACGCGATTAATATAGTTAAACCACGATGCGATCAAAGTTATTTGTAAAATACCTGTGTCGTCGAATCCGACGGCACGGAGTCGGGTGTGGTAGTCGGGACCGATCTTCACAGCGTCCTTTGTCAATTGAACGACATATTCGATCATTACTTTCTCGGCATCGGTGATCGGCGCGGTCGTGTAATCCTCGCGAAGTGCCTCGATCAAACCCTCTTCCAAAGTGACGCGACGCAGAAACTCTGCGTGAGACTCCACTCAGTAAAAGCAGTCGTTCGTATGCGAGACCATCGTCGCGATCATCTCGTGCTGCCGCCTTTCGAGCGGAAGCTCCGGCGACATCATCGCCGCAAACGCCGAGAACGAATGGAACAGCGCATCAGGAATAAGCGTGTGCGAATCAACGATCGATTCGTTGATCGAGCTCGCGGTCGGTGCGGGCGTCGCGTATTCCTGCGGATACGACATCCGCGTCCTCATCAGGATCTATTGAAGCTTCGGGTCGGCGTCTTCAAATTTGATCGTTTTTATCCAAGCCATAATGTTGTTTAAAAATAAAATGATAAACGGGAATGCCGAGCGACACAACACCGAGTCCGATCAGGGTCTGCATCGGGTTTCGTATCCCGACAAAAAA
>JBGTKQ010000094.1:0-13845 GCA_041744555.1 Pyrinomonadaceae bacterium | reverse complement strand
GAACAAGTACGTTGTCTGCAATGCCGATGAATCAGAGCCCGGCAGCTTTAAGGACCGATACCTTCTCCAAGGTGATCCACATGCGTTGATCGAGGGCATGATCATCGCCGGTTATACGCTTGGTGCAACGACCGGATATATCTATTACCGCGGCGAATACAATTATTTGATCGCTGTGATGGACAAGGCACTTGCTGAGGCTCGTGCCGCTGGTTTGCTGGGTGAAAACATTTTGGGCTCCGGTTTCTCGATGGACATCCACACTCATACGGGTGCAGGAGCTTACATTTGCGGTGAAGAAACTTCGCTGTTAAGTTCGCTCGAAGGTTACCGCGGACATCCGCGAATGAAGCCGCCGTTTCCTGCGATCGAAGGTTTGTACGCAAGTCCGACGATCGTTAACAACGTCGAAACGCTGACAAGCATTCCGCAGATAATCGAAATGGGCGGAACGGCGTGGCGCGATCTCGGCACCGAGAAAAGCGGCGGAACAAAGCTTTGGTCGATCAGCGGGCACGTTAAGAAGCCGGGCGTTTATGAACTTCCTATGGGCTATGCCGATATGGAAAGGTTCATCATGGATGATTGCGGCGGAATGCTTCGCGACAACAAGCTAAAGGCAGTGATTCCGGGCGGTTCGAGCGTTTACATCATGAACGCCGGTCAGATCATTGGAAAGAATGTAACGCTCGATTACGAGGGGTTGGTCGAAGCGGGCTCGATGCTTGGAACCGGCGGAATGATGGTCATGGACGAAACGGTCGACATCATGGAAACGACCAAGAACCTGACCGAATTCTATAAACATGAATCGTGCGGCTGGTGTACACCTTGCCGCGAAGGCACTGATTGGCTGGTAAAGATATTCGACCGCATCGCAGCGGGCGGCGGAAAACCAAGCGATGCTCAATTGCTGCTCGATATTTGCGACAATATCGAAGGCAAGAGCTTTTGTCCATTAGGTGACGCAGCAGCTTGGCCGATACAATCAGCGATCAAGCAATTTCCGGAAGATTTCAAAAAGTGGCTGTCCGTTAAAACGAACGGAAACGGTAACCACGCAAACAACTAGTTAAGAGGTATTAAATTATTATGGGAAAAGGTGATAAACGAACACGACGCGGAAAGATATTTGCCGGAAGTTATGGCAAAACACGTCCTAAGCACGCAAAAACGAATGTGCCTGCAAAATCGGGTGAAGCGAAATCAGATAAGAAGTCGAAGTAGTACGCAGTCCTGCCATCCAGGCCGAAGTTTGTAAATGTCAACTGAATCGATAAAAGTTACGATCAACGGTAAGGAGATCGAGACGGAGAAAGGTGCCGTCTTGATCGATGTCTGTCGCGACAACGCGGAAAATATTCCGTCGTTTTGCTACTACAAAGACCTCGAGCCGCAGGCCTCGTGCCGTATGTGCCTGGTGCGGATCGACAAAATGCCGAAGCTGCAAACGTCGTGCACGATCAAGTGCTCGGACGGAATGAATGTCACGACCCAAAGCCCCGAGATCGAAAAAGCACAGCGTTCGATGGGCGAATTTCTGCTTGCAAACCATCCGCTCGATTGCCCGGTATGCGACCGCGGCGGCGAATGTGAATTGCAGGAGGTTATTTTCGATTGGGGCGATGTAGAAGAACGATTTACGGAAAAGAAGAACAAGGCTCCGGAGAAATATCTCTCGCCTGTCGTAGCAAACGATCCGCAACGCTGCATTTTGTGCAAACGCTGTACACGTGTTTGCAGCGAATGGATGGGCGAAGATGCGATCGAGACTGGCAACCGCGGTGCGAATTCGGTGATCGGCACTTATGGCGGCTGGCTGAATTGCTCGCAATGCGGCAACTGTATTGAAGTTTGCCCGACCGGAACACTTCTTGACGCAGTGTATCGGCACGAAACGCGGCCTTGGGAATTAGACCAAACGATAACGACCGATGTTTACGGTTCCGACGGAATGCAGCTCTCGATCGGCTCACGCGGCGGTGAGGTTCATCGAATTGTCGCTCGGGACAGGTATGTAAACGGCCTCAACGGCGAATTTCTTGATGTAAAAGCACGGTTTGCTCACGAGTTCATCAACCACAAAGACCGCATCAAAACGCCGCTTATTCGGTATTCAAAAGGCGGTAAGTTGATCCCGGCAACATGGGACGCGGCGATAAAACATATCGCCGAAATGCTTTCAGCTTACGGATCGAACGTTGCAGTCGTAGCAAGTCCGCGACTTACAAACGAGTCGATCGCCGCGTTAGGCCTGTTCGCTCGCGACGCGGTCAAAACAGAAAGTGTCGCGGTTTCCGATCGGCAGAGCATGGCAGCATTCTTCGAGAATCTGAGCGCACCGCTTGCGACGCACAACGACATTCGATATGCGAAGACGATTGTGCTGATCGGTGGAGAACCTGAAGAAGAACAGACCTACACAGCGAAACAGATCCGCCAGGCTGTTCGCAATGGCGGAGCAAAGCTGATCGTCGTTAATGAGCGTCCGATACGCTTCGCGGGAAAAGCAGCGCAGTTCGTTCACATTAACGAAGGCTCACTTGATTCGTTTGCTCTTGCATTGGCAGATTCAGGAAGCAACGGTTCTGCCGAGAGAATGGGAATCGATGCTGGAGAGATAGATTCTCTTCGAAACGCGATCAGCGAAACTGAAGGCGATATTGTTATCATCTGCGGTTCTGATCTTTCGCCAGACGCACAAGCTGCGATCGCTGGTTCCGCTGCCGGTTTTTCGGGTGAAGGCCGCCGGGTCTTGCTGCATCCACTGCCGCTTTATAACAATTCGGTAGGCGCGATCGACATACTTGGCGAAACGCGTTCCGAAGAAATGGCCATTGGTCCGGTAAAGGCTGTTCACGTCGCGGGCAGCCTGCAAAAACCGGAACTGCTTCAGGGTAAAGAGTTTGTGGTCGTTCAGGAACTTTTTGAAACAGAAACGACCGCCCTTGCGGATGTGGTCTTACCCGCAGCATCATTTGCGGAAGTAGATGGAACGTTCACGAACAATGCCGGGAATGTGCAACGTGTACGCAAGTCGATAGAGCCGATCCATCAGTCTAAACCGGATTGGATGATAACGCGTCTGATCGCAACTGAAATGGGCATCGACCTTGGATTTGAAGCCTCTGCATCAGCCGTTTTTCGTGTTGTTGCGGAATCAGTTGCAGCATATGAAGGCCTTCGTTATCCGGCATTGAAGGACGAATCGAATCCCGTTCAAGCAAAACATAACGTTTCTGAAAGAAATATAATTAGCCACATCGAAGGCTTGAGAAAAGCTGCAGAAGCCTCAGCAGGCAGCGGCAACAAGATCATAGAAACGCCGGTCGTTGGGCACAAACTACATCGATTGACGACCTTGACCAGCAAGACGCCGCAGTTCCATCTGTTGGCTCATGGAAATGCAAAGCCGGAAAATCTGTTAGTATCCCCGCTGGCTCAGTTTGATCTGAGCGGCAACGAAAGTGAAGAGATCTCAATGGCGGTCGGTATCGGTGACCGTGAATAGTTAATATCGCCCACTCGTGTAAGGGCAATGTTTTATGGAATCGATCTTGAAGGAAGCATTTCCTTTTATAGTGTATAGCGTTGGGATATTACTCGCCTTTCAGGGCGTATTAATGATCGTTGCCTATACCGTCTTGGCGGAACGAAAGGTGCTTGGTTGGATGCAAGGTCGCGTTGGGCCTAATCGCGTCGGGCCGTGGGGCGTTTTGCAGCCGTTCGCTGATCTTTTCAAGTTCATTTTCAAAGAAGATATTGTTCCGGACAAATCGACCAAGTTTCTTTATTTTCTCGCACCATTTGTAGCACTGACGTGCGCCCTTCTTCCGATCGTGGTTTATCCATTTGGCCCAAGGATCGCTGACCCGATAAGTTGGCTTGTTCCTTACGTTGCCGATATTGCTTATGTTGGTCCGGCGACAGCCTGGATCGCGGCACAGGCGATGAACATGCCGATGACGATCGCGCGGATAGATGTCGGAGTGCTTTTTGTTTTAGGTATAACGTCTGTTGGTGTTTATGGGATAATGTTGGCCGGATGGTCGTCAAACAGCAAATATTCTTTGATGGGCGGCTTGCGTTCATCGGCGCAAATGATCTCATATGAGCTGGCAATGGGAGCCTCGGTGCTCGGCGTTGTTATGCTTGCCGGGACTTTAGACCTGAATGGAATAATCGAGGCGCAGACAAAATCAACATTTAAGTGGTTCATCATTCCGCAGATCATTGGGTTCTTTGTGTTTTTGATCTCGGCATTCGCGGAGACGAACCGTGTACCATTCGATCTGCCTGAAGCGGAAACGGAACTCGTGGCGGGATTCCATACTGAATATAGCGCGTTGAAATTCGCCCTGTTCTTCATGGCCGAATACGTGAATATGTTCACGGTTTCAGTGATGATCGTTGTGCTTTTCCTTGGAGGTTGGTACGTTCCCGGCCTGAGCTACATTTTTGAAGTTGGAACAATTCCGTACGCATTGGCTAGCCACGTCGGGTTCCTTTTGAAGATATTTTTCTTTCTGTTTCTTTATATTTGGATACGCGGAACATTGCCGCGCTTTCGCTTTGACCAGTTAATGAATTTTGGTTGGAAGTTTTTGCTTCCGGTCGCGATCGCAAATGTAATTTTGACGATCGTGATAGTGTTCTTTTTAAATCGGTAGGTATTTTTTTAACTACGAGATCGCGGTGGACGCAGAGGAATATTCGGCTTCCAAGGCGCCAATTGGATTTGAACTCTCCGCCACCTTTGAGGTCTCTGCGTTAAGATTCTTATGGCAAGCTCAGTCTTATTTTTTCTATTCGCCGGATTCGCGATCGCATGTGCGATCTCAATGGTGTATCACCGAAATCCCATTTATAGTGCGGTTTCGCTGGTCGGCGTTTTTATCGCACTTTCGTGCATCTATGTAACGCTTGCCGCCCCTTTTATTGCGGCAGTGCAGATACTCGTATATGCCGGTGCGATAATGGTCTTGGTCGTATTCGTGATCATGTTATTGAATCTCGAGGAAGACCGGCCGCATAACCGCTTGCGTTATTTATACGCCGTTGGCGGTGGATTGGGTGCGATATTGCTTGCACAGGCCTTTTACATTTTTTACGCAGTCGCACAAACACCGCAGCAGCCGATCGACCCCAACAAAACGGTGGGCAAAACGATGGATATCGGAATGGCGATGTACACCGAGTATTTGTTGCCGGTAGAGATCGTCGGCGTAATGCTCCTAATGGCGGTCATCGGCGGAGTGATTTTGGTTCGGAAACTTGATCAGCCGCAACTTGAACTAGTTGTTGACAACGAAGCCGAACGAAGGAATTTGGACTAGTCGTCGGAACCGCGAATTGCGGTACGAGAATGAAATGGAACCAAACTTAGCAAGTTATCTGGCACTTTCCGGGATCTTATTTGCGATCGGAGCCGTCGGTGTCATTTACAAACGAAACGCGATCGGTATGTTTATGTGCATCGAGCTGATGCTCAATGCAGTGAATTTAACGTTCATCGCATTTTCGCGACACTACGCGGATGTGACCGGTCAGCTTTTTGTATTTATGGTGATGGCCGTCGCGGCCTGTGAAGCCGCCGTTGGTTTGGGCATTATGATATCGTTCTTCCGAAACCGGCTATCGCTTGATGTTGACGACGCGAGTATTCTGAAGAACTAGGTTAGGAGTTTCGCCTTCAGGCGGCGACCTGCTAAAGCAGGAAGTCCAAACATTATGCTTAATGCAGAAGTCCTGACATTTCAAGAATTTGTGACGCATGAACCGTTGCCATTATCAAAGATCCAGGGTGCGGTTCTTGAGTTTTTGCAAGGCCGGGATGATGCAGTTCTATTCGGCGCCCAAGCAGTCAACGCCTACGTAGCCGAACCGCGAGCGACTCAGGATGTTGACATAATGTCGAACCGGGCAAATGAGTTTGCTGAGGAGCTCCGTGAGCATTTGAGTGAACGCTTTCATATTGCCGTTAGGGTGCGAGAGATTAGAGATAAAGGCTTGCGTATCTATCAAGTTCGAAAGGAAGGCAATAGACATCTCGTTGATGTGCGCATCGAGAATGTATTTCGTCCGAATCAGCTAGTCGAAAAGGTGAAGGTGCTTACGCCAGCAGAATTGATCGCGAGCAAGGTAATGTCATACTGTTCGCGGAAAGGCCAACCGAAAGCTTTCACAGATCGGCGCGACCTTGCTTTTCTGATGTTGCAGTTTCCAGAACTGAAGGTTAAGGGCGGAGCAGTGTACGATTCGCTTGCCAGACAAGTTGTGAATCAAGAGGTTACCGAGTTTTGGAATGATCTCGTTGATGAATTTGTAGTACCCCCGGAAACAGACGACGATCTCAGTTACTAGGAGCGACACCCAAACTATTTTGGTAGGAAGCCGTTGGTCGTTGTGGAAAACTAAATGATAGAGAACAATTTCGTAAGTCTGATCATTTTTGCCCCGCTGGCCGGTGCGGTTATTAACTGGCTGATCGGCGGAAGGCTGCGGAACGAACTGTTCAGCGGCCTGGTCGCGTGCGGGTCGATCGCAGTCTCAACGGTCGTCGCGTTCTATATTGCGTTCTTTGCGAACGGCGGAGCTCTTTTCAACGAAAAGCAACCAACGCTCGACCACATCTGGACGTGGATCAACGTTGGCGGTTTCCGTGCGGATTTCGCGCTCGGAATGGATCCGCTTTCGGGTATCTACGCCTGCTTTATTACCTTCGTCGGCCTGCTGATCCATATCTTCGCGACCGGATACATGAAAGGTGATGACGGGTTTTACCGTTTCTTCGCCTATCTGAATCTGTTCATGTTCGCGATGCTTACGCTGATATTGGCAGACAATTATCTGCTGATGTTTGTCGGCTGGGAGGGCGTCGGGCTTTGTTCATATCTGCTGATCGGTTATTACGTTAAGAAGAACGAAGCACGCGAAGCCGCAAAAAAGGCGTTCGTGATGAACCGAATTGGCGACTGGGGCGTGTTGATGGGCATGTTCCTGATCTTTACGCTTACCGGTTCGATTTCCTTTTTCGATAAGACGGTCGATGGCGAACAGGTTCAGAGCGTGTTTACCTATGTTCTCGCTAACATGTCCGCCGATCCATTTACCTGGGGAGCGATCGTCGCGGGCGGACTGACGTCGGTTGGGGTGCTGATGTTTATCGGTGCGACCGGTAAATCTGCGCAAATACCGCTTTTGACGTGGCTGCCTGACGCCATGGCCGGCCCGACACCGGTTTCGGCTCTGATTCACGCGGCTACGATGGTCACAGCTGGTGTGTATCTAGTGGTCCGTTCGAATGCGATCTATCAGCTCTCGCCGACCGCGATGTGGATCATTGCAGTCATCGGTGCGGCGACCGCGATCTTTGCCGCCACCATCGCGATAGCACAAAACGACATTAAGAAAGTTCTGGCATATTCGACTGTTTCGCAACTCGGATTTATGTTCCTTGCGGCCGGTGTTGGAGCGTTTGTTGTTGCGATATTTCACGTGGTGACGCACGCCTTTTTCAAGGCGTTACTATTCCTTGGTTCCGGTTCGGTGATCCACGGAATGCATCACGAGCAGGACATGCGAAAGATGGGAAATCTTCGCAAGTACATGCCGATCACGTTCATCACGATGGCGATGGGTTGGCTCGCGATCGCCGGAATTCCGATCTGGTCGGGCTTCTTTTCTAAGGACGAAATTCTTTACAAAACGTTCGCCGCCGATAAATACTTTCAAAACGGTTACTTTCCGGGGAATGAATATCTGTGGATAGTCGCGGTGATAACCGCCATTCTGACCGCGATCTACATGACCCGAATGATGATCATGACGTTCTGGGGCACGGAACGTTTTCACGACGTGCTTCCAGGCGAAGAACATCATGACGCGCACCATGGCGATCATCATGACGATCATCACGTAAACGCCGACGCTCATGCCGATGGCCATGCCGACGATGACGATGAAGAACACCATCATGCCCTGCCGGCAGATTTCAAGCCGCACGAATCGCCGTGGTTGATGACGGTGCCGCTGATCGTGCTCGCAGTGCTTTCTACCCTCGGCGGTCTGGTTGGAATTCCGTACGCAATGAGTTCGATGGTCGGTGTGAAGGACGCGAATGCGTTTGAGCACGTACTCGAACCCGTGGTTGCTGATGTTGAAACAGCGGCAGCTATCAACGCGCGCGAAAACGCAAAAGCACACTCACCTGAGGCAGTAAGCACCGAACGCTGGCTTGCGTTGCTCTCAACAGTATTGGCGGTTGCCGGGATTGCGATCGGTTTCGCTCTGTTTCGAAACAACCCGCTTCGTCAGATGCCAAAGATCCTAGAGCAGAAATGGCGCCTGGACGAGCTGTACAACGGCTATATTGTCGATCCGATCACACGGCTTTCGACAAATTCGCTGTGGAAGGGGTTTGATGTTGGCTTCGTTGACGGAATTGTGAACGGCATTGGTAATTTCGTAGCGGCTGTCGGCGTTGGGACACAGCGGATCCAGGTCGGATTTGTCCGCAGCTACGCGGCCTTTATAGTCGCCGGAGCCGTCGTGCTTGTTGGATATTTTGTTTATTACGGTCTCAAGCTTATTGGTTAGCTTTATTTGGCGATAAGACCGTGGAATCACGATAAGTGATCGAATATGGACTTTATTTCGGAAAATCTTTTGACGCTTCTGATCATCCTGCCGGTCTTCGGCGCGTTGGGCCTGGTTGCCCATCAGATGTTTTGGAAGGATGAGTCGCACCTAAAGTGGGTGACGCTGGCGATAACCGTTGTCATTTTTCTTGTCTCGCTGCTTTTACTTGGCGACCAAACGGTGTCGGCCTCGGGCTTTTCGTTCGAAAAGAATGTTCCCTGGATCGAAGCGATCAATTCGAACTATCACGTTGGAATCGACGGCCTTAGTCTCTGGTTGGTAATTCTGACTACGTTCATTATGCCGATCGCGGTGCTTTCGACGTGGCATGCCGTCGAAAAACGACCGACCGCTTTTTACGTATTTCTGCTATTGCTTCAGAGTGCGATGATCGGCGTTTTCGTGTCCTTGGATCTGCTCGTTTTCTATCTCTTCTTTGAAGCTTCGCTTATTCCGATGTTCTTTCTTATCGGTATTTGGGGCGGAGCGAACCGTATCTATGCGGCGGTAAAGTTCTTTATCTTTACGGCGATCGGCAGTCTTTTAATGCTCGTCGCGATCATTTCGCTTTATTACTTACATGCGTCCGTTCCAGGACAGGTTGGCACATTCGATTATGTGACTCTGCTCTTCACGCTTTCGAGCGGCGGATTAGTGTTCACACCGCTTGCGGGAACTCTGCTGTTCCTGGCGTTCGCGTTGGCATTTGCGATCAAGGTTCCGCTGTTTCCGTTTCATACGTGGCTGCCCGATGCTCATACCGAAGCTCCGACCGCAGGCTCGGTGATCCTTGCGGCGGTTCTTTTGAAAATGGGAACTTACGGCTTGATGCGGTTTTGCTTCACGCTATTCCCCGATCAGAGTCGTGAATTCGCACCGATCTTTATCGTTCTTGCGATCATCGGTATCATTTATGGTGCTCTTGTTGCGATGGTCCAGCCGGATGTGAAACGGCTTGTCGCATATTCATCGGTCGCCCACATGGGCTTTGTGATCCTCGGAATGTTCTCGTTCACCGAATGGGGAATGCAGGGCGCGTTGTTCACAATGCTGGCCCATGGCGTTTCGACCGGCTCCCTGTTCTTGCTCGTCGGATTCATTTATGAACGCCGTCACACACGCGAGATCAGCGAATTTGGCGGGCTTGCTAATGTGATGCCGGTTTACGCAACGCTGTTTGTGATCACGGCAATGTCATCGGTGGGACTTCCCTTTTTGAATGGGTTCGTCGGCGAATTCATGATCATGTTGGGAATGTGGAAATCGACGGCACTTCCACTTTCTGCCGGTGTGAATTGGAATTATATTGCCACGATGGCGGCCGGAACCGGCGTTGTCTTTGCCGCAGTTTATCTGCTTTGGATGATCCAACGCGTATTTTTCGGCAAAGTTACTAACGATAAGAATCGCGGTCTTAAAGACTTGACTCCGCGTGAGATCGGCCTGATGATCCCACTTCTTTTCCTGATGGTCTATATGGGTGTTTATCCCAAGCCGATCCTTGATCGCTCGAAAGCTGCGGTCGTTGCGATACAGGAACGCGTGGTGAAACAGGCAGGCGGCGAGATCGAAACAGCGGTGGTTCAACCGGCCGCAAAGCCCGACGAAAAATAGTTTTTTAATTAATTTGTGCAGTTATGGATCTGATAAATCCCAACGTAAATATTTCGATCATCCTTCCGGAGATGATCATCGCGTTCACCGGCATTGTGATAATGGTGTACGATAGCTTTTTTCCGAAACAGCGTACTGTTTCGACGGTGCTTTCGCTTATCGGTATCGTTGTCGCGGCGGTTTTGTTGGGAATGATGTGGAATGCGACCAGCGGAGTGCCGGCGACCGCTTGGGGCGGAATGGTCGTCCATGACAGCCTTCGAATGAGCTTTTCGTTCGTATTTCTGCTTGTCTCTGCTCTAACTATTTTGATCTCGGCGATCTGGGTTGAGCGTGAAAACGTTCCGGCGGGTGAATACCACGCACTGCTGATGTTTGCGACCTTCGGCATGATGCTGATGTCGGCCGGCAATGACCTTGTCATCATATTTTTGGGGCTTGAAACTCTCTCAATAGCAACGTACGTAATGGCCGGCTTGCGGCGGTCGGATCTAAAATCGAACGAATCGGCGATGAAGTACTTCATTCTCGGATCGCTCGCATCCGCCTTTTTGCTTTACGGAATGGCCCTAATCTATGGCGCGACCGGTTCGACGAATATTACTCTGATCGCTGAGAATATTTCTAATCCGTATTTTCCCGGCCTGCTTCTTATCGGAGCAGCAATGCTGATCGTCGGTTTCGGTTTCAAGATCGCCGCCGCACCGTTCCACGTTTGGACGCCGGACGTTTATGAAGGAGCACCTTCGCCCGTTACAGGCTTTATGGCGGCCGGTCCGAAAGCCGCCGCGTTCGCATCTTTCTTGCGTATTTTTGTCATCGGTTTCCCGTTGATTGCGGGAGCCCAAGCGTCGGGTTATCTGCATAACTCATGGACAACAGCGGTCGCGGTAATGGCGATCATTACGATGACGGTCGGAAACGTCGCCGCTATATTGCAGAACAACGTAAAACGAATGCTGGCATATTCGTCGATCGCTCATGCGGGATACGCTTTGGTCGGCTTTGTCGGTGCCGGAATGGCGACCGGTGCAACTCGTGAAACCGCAGTCGCGGGCGTTGCCTTTTATTTGCTGACTTACGCCGTTGCTAACCTTGGGGCCTTCGCTATAATCACACTCCTTGGTCAAAAGAACGATCGCAGAACGGAGTTTGAAGATTTTAATGGGATTGGGTTTAAATCGCCTGCTTTGTCATTCACGCTTTCGTTATTCATGCTCAGTTTGCTTGGGCTTCCGCTTACGGGCGGATTTATTGGAAAAGTCCTGGTCTTTCGACCGGCTCTTGAGGCTGGCAATACGCTATTGACCGTTATGGTTGTCGCGGCCGTGATCAATACTGCGATCTCGGCTTATTATTACTTGCGCTTCGTCGTCGTTATGTTCTTTAAGGAACGGACGACCGAGTGGACTGAACCGAAAATGGCTCCGGCTTTTGCGGCAGTATTGATCATTACGGTGATCGGCGTTTTCTATCTCGGTATTTTTGGAAACTCTGTGATCGAGAAATTCTCGACACCTATCGAACCGGTCGGCGCTCAGCTTCGATGAATTGTGATTTATCAGCAGGTCGGCCAAAAAAATCGAAAACGCCGCAGTACTTCCCATTCTTAACATCTCGCAAAGACCCGATCTACTCTCCGACCGTGCAATTTTGCCTGTGCGATCCAGATTAGTAGTAAATGACCACGGAAATACCCAAATGGATGAAGTATCGAAGATCAGACTTGCGCTTAAAACCGATTGGATACCGGACATCTATCTAAATCAGATCCGCCCGCTGCGTACCCGCTCGATCGAACTGGAAATTCCTGAGCGGGAAAACAGCACTGAGATCCTTGAGACCTTGCTAGGATTCGAACTAAAGGTTGGGCGTCGCCGGATCGCAAGCCCAAACCTCCCAACGGCACATTACTTGCAAATATTTGCACAGATCGGGTGTAGGAACGTCGCCGTTCCTTATGATATTACTTCTATTCCATTGATCTGTAATGACTTAGAGCGTTCATGGGGCCGATTAACAATGGTTCTTGAGGCTCAAGGGATCGGTCGATCGCCCCAGCAATTCGGAAAATTACGTGCGGCAGTTATTCGGTTGATCCGGGACGAGATCAAGAAGGCCGGTGCAGGCGAGCTAATGCCTTTGTTCAACAAATCGACTAAGCAAAGGAATGACTGAGCGAAGGCATGAAAACTGTAAGAAAGTTTCCGTTTCAAATTCCTAACAGATTAACGTATTATTAAGATTAATGTTCGATGCGATAGAAAAACGACAGGTAATCGAGGAACTTCCGTTCCCATATGCGAAGCGAGCGTTTTGCCGTTACGAGCCGATCGAGAGGTCGATCTCGCATGCCCGCGTTTTGATCGTAAATAGCCTTCTGCGATATGAAAGCGACCTTTCCGGGCTCGCTCATGAGGATTGGGGCGACACGGTCGATGGCAAGCTGCGGTTTGAACGAAAGGTTTCAGGCCTTGCGTGCAACAATATTGCCCAAAACGTGCTGCGGCTGGTACGAAATCCAAAAACCCTGACCGTTCATTTGTCGGAAGTCGCCGCCGCTGCGAAGGATTTTCGTCCGGACGCGATAGTCATGAGCGGAACATTCGCTGATTTCGATTATTATAATCCCGAGCATTTAGAAACCATCGGAAGTTTTCTTCGCGATACGAAGATACCTATTCTTGCGATCTGTGGATCTCACCAACTTGTAGGACATTCGTTTGGCTCGACCTTAAAAACTCTTGACGATCTTGATGTTTCGGAAAAGCGCAGCGGAAGGGTCGTGGAATATCAGTATAGATTTGTCAAGATCACGAACCCGGACGATCCAATTTTTGATGGAATCGATGACCAGACCTCCGGCATATGGCAGGACTATACTAAGGAAGATGACATCTTACGCGTCTGGCAAAATCATGGTGTCCAGATAGATGGAGTTCCGGCGGGTTTTGAACTACTTGCAACTTCGTACCTGTGCAAGAACCAGATGATGGTCAAACGAACCGACGGGCAGCTGATCTATTGCGTGCAGTTTCATCTCGAAAAATCGTTTGAAGATTGGTCACAGAACCCAACCCGTTGGGAACATCCAAACGAATCTCGCGACGGCAGGGTTCTATTCGAGAATTTCCTGAAACTAGCACTCGAACACAAGAGCTAGAGGTTAAATTAGAGTTCAAAGGCCGCGAGATCGAAATGATTTCGCGGCCTTTGAGTTTGATGACGGGATTTTCGTTATTTCTCTACAACGCCAAGAACATTATTGCTTAGAGCTCCAAGGCCGCTGTTCTGGTTATCCGAGTTGTACTGAATCGTCGAATTACCACCACCACTGGTGTTCCATTGTGGTGCGAGAAATCCGGCACCTGAAGCAGGATTAGTATTTCCGGCGACCGAACTCTCCAAATACGGGGCGACGACGATATTGCCCTCGATCGTACCATTACCGCCTCCGGATCTAATTACCCCACCCGAACCAGTAACGATGATCAGGCCGTGCCAGTCAAAATTACCACGAAGAGTTAGCTGACCAGTGACGATGAGTATTCCGCCGCCGGCGATCGGACCCAATTCACAGTTGCCATCGCA
>JBGTKQ010000093.1:0-14511 GCA_041744555.1 Pyrinomonadaceae bacterium | reverse complement strand
CGACCGAAACGTCATCTTTGCGTTGTGTTTCGACATCACTTTCGTAATAGCCGCCGTCAACGTCGTCTTTCCATGATCCACATGCCCTATCGTCCCAATATTCACATGCGGCTTACTTCGATCGAATTTTTCCTTGCTCATAGCTTCTCCTCAAATTTCAGATATCAAATCTCAAATTACTAATCTTTTAGGTGCTTGCCCCGGTTCCCTTGATCTTTGCGATCACTTCCTCGGCAACGTTTCGCGGAGCCTCGGCGTATCGCTCGAAATGCATGCTCGACGTTGCTCGTCCCTGTGTCGATGACCGAAGGTCAGTTGTGTAACCAAACATCTCCGACAGCGGCACAAACGCCGTAACAACTGAAACATTACCCGGACGCGGTTCCATCTTGTCGATCTGTCCGCGGCGGCGATTAAGGTCGCCATTGACGGCTCCCATATATTCTTCCGGCGTGACAACCTCGATACGCATGATCGGCTCAAGCAAAACCGGCTTTGCCTTTTTCACAGCGTCCTGGAACGCGAATGAGCCGGCAAGTTTGAACGAAATTTCATCTGAATCGACTTCGTGATACGAACCGAACAACAAACGAACTTTGATGTCTACAAGCTCGTATCCGGCCAGGTAACCACGCTGCATTGCATCGCGAATGCCTTCCATGGTCGGCTTGATGAACTGACGCGGGATCGACCCACCACTGATCTTGTCTTCAAAAACAAACCCTTCACCCGGAGCCGGTTCTATCTCGAGCTCTACATGGCCAAATTTACCTCGGCCACCAGACTGCTTCTTGTAGATCTCCTTTCCAGGTGCTCCGGTAGTGATCGTTTCGCGGTAAGCAACCTGCGGTTTACCAACGTTTGCCTCAACGCCAAACTCACGCTTCATCCGATCGACAATGATCTCAAGGTGAAGTTCGCCCATGCCGGCAATGATCGTCTGGCCTGTTTCGTGGTCGGTCGTAACCTGGAACGAAGGATCTTCTTGTGCAAGACGGTTAAGCGCAATGCCCATTTTGTCTTGGTCCTGACGGGTTTTCGGTTCGACCGCGACACGCACGACCGGTTCCGGAAAATCCATCGACTCAAGAATGATCGGCTTCGATTCATCTGAGATCGTGTCGCCGGTGGTGGTATTTTTCATACCGCCGATTGCAACTATCTCCCCCGCTGAGGCTGAATCCACGTCTTCACGCTTGTTAGCGTGCATCAACATCAAACGGCCGACACGTTCCTTAGAATCTTTGATCGTGTTCGTTACATACGAACCCGACGTGACAGTTCCCGAATAGATACGCACGAATGCGAGCTGTCCGAGATGCTTATCGGCCATCAATTTGAAAACAAGGCCCGAAAACGGAGCTTTCGCATCGGGCGGACGTGTTTCGATCTCATTAGTTTTCGGATTTTCGCCTTCGATCGCAGGAATATCGAGCGGGCTAGGGAGGAAATCGACAACTGCGTCAAGCAACGTCTGAACACCTTTATTCTTAAATGCCGAACCGGTGAACACAGGAACGATCTTCATCGCCAATGTTCCGGCACGCAGAGCCTTGCGGATCTCGTCCTCGGAAACCGCCTCGCCTTCGAGGTATTTCAGCATCAGATCATCGTCGAGTGCGGAAACCGCTTCAACCAACTTCTCGCGAGCGGCCTGAGCAGCTTCGACAAGATCAGCCGGGATATCGGAAATGTCGTAATTCGCACCCTTTTCTTCGTTGCTCCACACGAAAGCCTTCATCGTAATCAGATCGACAACGCCTTTGAAATGCTCTTCAATGCCGATCGGGATCTGCATCGCAACGGCATTTGCACCTAACCTTACCAAGATCGAATCGAACGAACGCTCAAATGAAGCACCTGCACGATCTAACTTATTGATAAAGCAGATACGCGGAACGCCGTACTTGTCAGCCTGACGCCAAACAGTTTCGGATTGCGGCTCAACGCCTGCAACGCCATCGAAAACACATACAGCACCGTCCAAAACACGAAGAGACCGCTCAACTTCCATGGTGAAGTCAACGTGCCCTGGCGTATCAATGATGTTAATTCTGTGTTCGACGTTGTTGCGGGTCCAGAAACACGTAGTGGCAGCGGAGGTAATCGTGATACCTCGCTCTTGCTCCTGTTCCATCCAGTCCATTGTGGCAGTGCCTTCATGGACTTCCCCGATCTTGTGCGAAACGCCGGTATAAAACAAAATTCGCTCAGTCGCCGTGGTCTTACCCGCGTCGATATGGGCCATAATGCCGATGTTTCTAAATTTGTCTAAACTTATGTTTGCCATTGCTTTAGCAATCAGCATTCAGCCATCAGCATCGCCTTTCGGCTGAATGTTGACGGCTGACCGCTCTTAAAACCTGTAATGCGCGAATGCCTTGTTCGCTTCTGCCATTCGGTGAACGTCGTCCTTTTTCTTGACCGCTCCGCCACGTCCCGTCGTTGAATCAAGCAGTTCGCCGACCAATCTGTCGGTCATTGTCTTTTCACTGCGGTTTCGCGAGTTTCCGACGATCCAACGTATTGCCAGTGTGTTGCGTCGGTCGCGGCTTACTTCCAGCGGAACCTGATAGGTAGCACCACCGATACGACGCGATTTGACCTCAAGGGTCGGCGCAACGGTATCGACAGCCTTCTTAAAGATCTTCAACGGCTCTTCACCGGTCTTATCCGCGATCTTATTCATTGCGCTGTAAAAAATCGCTTCGGCTACCGATTTCTTACCCTCCCACATCATGCCGTTGATGAACTTGGTCACCAACATGCTGCCAAATATTGGATCCGGCAAAACTTCTCGCCTTTCAGCTGTTCTTCTTCGTGCCATACTCTTAGTGAGTTGTCGGTCCTCAGTTTTCGGTTGTCACTTTTGGTGACTCCCGGCTACCGGTAACTGACTACTATTTTGCTCCCTTTGGACGTTTTGCACCGTACTTCGAACGGGCCTGATTTCGATTCGCGACGCCTGAAGCATCGAGCGTTCCGCGGATAACGTGATAACGTACACCCGGAAGATCCTTTACACGGCCTCCGCGGATAAGCACGATCGAATGCTCCTGCAGGTTATGGCCGATACCCGGAATATAAGTAGTAACTTCTATTTGGTTCGTAAGGCGAACACGAGCAACTTTACGAAGAGCTGAATTCGGCTTCTTCGGAGTCGAGGTGTAAACACGGGTACAAACACCGCGTTTCTGCGGATTTGCCTGCAAAGCCGGGCTCGCCGTCTTGTATTTGACTCTTACGCGGCCCTTGCGAACTAATTGATTAATAGTCGGCATATCTTTCTTCTATTTAAAAGGCAAAAGAAAACTCTTACCTGACTCTTGCTCGGAACTCGTCCGGCAGTTAGCTCAAGCAGCAACAAAGCTGAATGATTTAGAAATTATAATGTACCCAACGAAAGCTTGACTTTGCTGTAGCGTGGATCGTGAAGCGGCTCTTTGCATTTGCCTTGGTGGTTAAACCCTAGGGTTTGCATGGCGTTATATCATCTCCGTGCACCGTTGGTTCGGTGCCGTTTACGCTACAATTACTGTATTAGCTTTCAAACATCTGCCCCACAGTTCGTTTCCAAACCGCCTGAACAGCCCAGACCGTCAAAGCCCGAAACTCTAGATATTATGATTTTGTTTAATTAGTGTCAAGCTGGGAACTCACCAGGCACTCGCATCACGAAACATTTATTAAAAGAGGCTGATTTTACGGGGGCGGCAGTTCGTCCACACGTCGGCGATCGATACGAATAGTATGGACAAAGATAGCAGTGACAACAATAAGGGCCCCGAGTAATGCCCATTGCGATGGCCGCTCACCGACGAATAGAAATACCCAGACCGGATTCAAAAGCGGCTCAATAAAGCCGATCAAGCTCGCGTCGAGCGGACGTGTGCCCTCGCGAACGCCTTTGATGAACAACACATACGCAATTCCGATCTGGATCACGCCAAGGAAAACGACCGCAGCCCAATCCAACATTGTCATTATCGGGAGTGCGGTGATACCTGACGGAACGGTTAGAACGGCAAGTAAGAGGTTTCCATAGATCACGGCGATGGTCGGATTGAAACCTTCGGCTCGCGGATGCTTCAATAACAGAATATACAGACCAAGGAAAACTCCTGAGCACAAAGCCGCGATATTTCCTTGATAATCCGAGATCTCGAGCCTACCGACGAAGAACAAACTCATTCCCGCAAGAACAATGACAACCGTTACAAGATCGCGCATTCGGAACTTTTCGCCGATGATAAACGGAGCGAGGATCAAGATATAGATCGGAGCTGTGTACTGCAAGAAGATGGCATTTGCCGCGGTCGTTTTCTTCGTCGCCCAAACGAACAAGAAAAGCAGAGCCGCATAAATGATCGAGGTTAAGATCCCAAATCCGTTGATCTTCAAGCCATCTTTTCGAGTCAAAATGATGACCGTGATCGCCGCAAACAACGAACTAAAGAACGTGACCTGATACGCATCGAGCGTCGTCAGCTTGATAAACAGCCCGCCCGTACTCCAAAGAAAAACGGCGATGAGGACCAGAAATAAAGGATTTAAACTGCGCTGTTCTGACATTTGAAATGTGAAGTTTAGAACGTCAACCGACATTTTCAAAATCAATTCGGTCACGACCCATATGCTACGGAATCAACACCCACCATCGGATGGGTCCGAACCACGGTTCTGAAGGTATGCTCATCATTTCGGACCATTACTCTTTTTCGACCTCAATGAATTAAAATTTCGGTGTCAGAAAAACACATAACTATAATGCTCACTATTGAGATGCCAACGATATTCGCTGCCGGTGCCGTGCCGCAGTTTTTTGCGGAAACGGCTGCGTTGATCGTTGCCGGAGCAGTCATCGCATACATCTGCTTTCGCTTAAAGCTAGTGCCCATCGTCGGCTTCCTGTTGGCAGGAGTGTTGATCGGGCCAAACGCGCTCGGGCTTGTCAAAGATCAGGCGTTAGTTGACGCGACGGCCGAGATCGGCGTCATTCTTCTGCTGTTTACAATTGGCATCGAGTTCAGTCTCGAAAAGCTTGCCCGCATCCAGCGCCTCATTTTCGGCGGCGGCATCATGCAGGTTGGGCTGTCGATCTTGGCGACTGTAATAATTCTTTCAGCGTTTGGGGTTGAATGGAAGACGGCCATCTTTACCGGAATGTTGGTTGCTCTTAGTTCGACGGCGATCGTACTTAAATTGCTTGCCGATAGCGGCGAAACCAATTCTGAACCTGGCCAGATCGCCCTCGGCCTTCTGATCTTTCAGGACCTCGCGATCGTCGTGATGGTCTTGCTCGTACCAACGCTTTCGGGCGGAGCCGGCGGCGGACTTGGTGACATCGGAATCGCGTTAGGTACGGCGGTCGCGATAATCGCCGTGGTACTTGTCGTCGCACGCCGCGTAATGCCAAAGATACTCGAAGCGGTTGCGATGACCTGTTCGCCGGAACTCTTTCTTCTTACAGTCATCGCCATTTGTTTCGGTACAGCGTATCTCACAAGCCTCGCGGGTGTGAGCCTTTCTCTTGGTGCATTTCTTGCCGGGCTAATGGTCAGCGAGAGCCGCTTTTCGCAACATGCGTTGAGCGAAACCTTGCCGCTGCAGATCTTGTTTTCGGCAACGTTCTTTGTTTCGGTCGGGATGCTACTTGACGTTAGCTTTCTCGTCCAAAATCTTCCGATTGTCATCGCTGCGATCGTTGCTGTTCTATTCATAAAAGCCGCGACAACATTTATCAGCGTGCGCGTTCTTGGTTACGCAACTCCCATCGCAGCGGCTTCAGCCCTAACCCTTGCACAGATCGGCGAATTCTCGTTCGTGCTCGAACGCGCCGGGCGCGAGGTCGGTCTTTTCCCGGCCGGAGCCGGAGGCGCCGGTTCGCAGGCATTTATTGCGACGACGGTCGTGCTGATGGTCGCAACGCCGCTGATGATGAAGCTTGGCAGCCAGCTTTCAGCAAAGATGGTTGAGAAAAATGAACGAGCCGCGATGCCAGACGACAATGAAGAAGAGGTTGCCGGGCACGATCTGGGCCTAGAAGACCATGTGATCGTCGCAGGTTACGGCCAGGCGGCGAGGTCGCTCGTACGCGTGCTCGCCGGTTCGGGAATTCCGTACATCATCACGACGCTTAGTCCTGATGGTGCCAATGAGGCTGAATCCGAAGGCCTGCCGGTGATTCGCGGCGACGCGACAAAGCCGTTTCTCCTAAATCACATCGGAATCGAACGGGCAAAGATGCTTGTTATAGCCGATGACAATCCGGCGACGGCCCATCGGATCACGTCTGTCGCTCGCCAGCTTAATCCGACGATGCGGCTGGTGGTTCGAACCAGATATACGAACGATGCAGAACATCTGATCGAAGCCGGAGCCGATGAGGTCATTTCGGAAGAGTTCGAATCGGTCGTCCAGCTTTTCGGTGAGGTGCTTCGCGAATATCGCATAAGAGCCGAAGAAATAGACCAGCTCGAAGACCTCGCTCGCAAGAACGGTTATGCCGCCCTGATGACCGAACACATCTCGATGCAGAAATCGGACTTTGCCTGTCAGCCGGGCGAAGAATGTTTCGATTCCCGCACGGTTACCGTGCGTGAAAATTCTGCGGCGGTCGGCATGTGGATCGGCGAACTAGAGATTGGCAGTAGCGGGCTAAACCTTAATGAACTGAAACGCGGCGGTGAAGTTTTCAAAGATCCTGAAGATTCTTTCCGGCTCGAGATCGGTGACGAACTCGTCCTGTCAGGACCGACCGAAGCCTTTGCCAGAAATGCCGCGACGTTTCGTCCGAAGCGAACCGTCGGTGAAGAACCGGTCGACATCGCGAAGGCCGCTGCCGTTGGTTTTCGTTCTGCCGCACAAGTAGCGATTAAGAATCCGACGATTGACGTCGAACGTGAGTACGCCTACAAGTCCGAAGTCGATGATTCAGTCTGCGGACATTTGGATCAACTCCGAACGGTCTATCCGGGCGCGACCGGTTGCGAAGATTGTATTCGACTAGGCGAAGACTGGGTGCACCTGCGAATGTGTCTCGTCTGCGGCCACATCGGCTGCTGCGACACTTCAAAGAACAAACATGCGACCGCGCATTTTCACGCGACCGAACATCCGTTGATACTATCGATGGAACCCGGCGAGGCGTGGGCGTGGTGCTATTCCGACGAGGAATATATTTGAGAATATTTCACCACAGAGGACACTGAGAGCACAGAGTTTAATTTATCAGCCTTCGAATACCGCTCGTTAAAAGCTTCACATTGAAATTGATCAAAAGCCCAACTTTCTTGCCGCTCAGTTTCAGATACGAAACTACTTGAGCTTCGTGGATTGGATGGATCGTGTCAACCGATTTCAGTTCGACTATGACCTGATCTTCAACCAGCAAGTCGATTCGGTAACCTGCATCTAGTTTCAGTCAGTTATACACGACCGGCAAAACAACCTGCGATTGGACGCTCAATCCGGCTTTGTTGAGTTCGTGAATGAGACAAACTTCGTACGTGCTTTCCAGCAGCCCCGGCCCGAGGGCTTTGTGCACTTTAATCGCGCACCCAATTATCTTTTCAGTTATCTCATTCAAGTCCATTAAATAACTCTGTGCTCTCTGTGTCCTCTGTGGTGAAAACTCCTATTCTCCATTCACGGCAGAGGCGATCGTTTCGCGGAGTTTTTTGGCGGAGGTCGTGTTGGGTTCGAGTTCTACATCCTCAACATTGCCTCTTACCTTTTTACCGAACACAGCGTTCCATGTTGGGATAATTATCGAGACATTGCCGCTCGCTTTTGCCTGACACCCGAGTCTCAGAAAAGGTTTCGCGTCCTCAGGTTGGTTATAGCCAAAGACCTTCATTGCCTTGCGTTCACGATGCGAAACTTCCGATAGTTTTTCGTGACCACCTAGAACACCGATCCAGCAAGTTCCGCACGAAGCGGACGTACATTCGATCGGCACAGGTCCTTCCCAGCAACGTGGATCTAGTTCCTGCCATTGCCGCGAACGGTCTTTTTGCGAAGCCGAGGTGATCTCTTCTTCGTTCATTATCTTGAACTTGCCGTCGTATTCAGACGCCTTGAACCTGACTGAAAATTCTTTGTTGATGGTTCGCAAGAAACCGAGCATTCCTTGTGAGTCGTCTTTCGCCCGTGCCGCGACGATCTCTTCCGGCGAACCCATCATGTTTCCTGAATCTTTCGTTTTCAGTGCTCTCTCGACTGTGCCCGCTGCGGATTTGAACTCGTCATATCCGGTCTGGATCAACGTCATCAATCCAACCGCTGCGATCCCGAGCGTAAGCGATTCGTCAACCTTTGCCGACGCTGCCGCCGATCGTGCGATGTCGCGGATCTCCGTCGTCAGATCGAGCGTTGCTTCGACCTTTTCGGCACGCATTTCCACCGCCGCCTTAACCTGCGGCCAATAACGGTGGCCATATAAGAAGTAGTGCGACGTATCGATCTTATCGAGCAGCCCGAAATCGCCCTCGAGCCGGAACCCCTTCATCGTCGCCACCACATCGTCGGCCGATTCCAGATGTCTCACCAGATCAAGCGGGAAAAACCGAAACCAAACCTGCGTCGCGGTCCTGTCAACCTCGTGAATATCTCCCGCCAACGACCCAACCGCTGCTAGCCATTCGCCTTCGGTCAATCTCTCAATGCCTTCAATAAATGCGTTGTTCATAGTGGAAAGTTTCCCGTTTAATGCAAACGTACATTAAATCAAATTTCGCCCGCTTCTAACAACCCCAAGCTTCATGCACGAAACAAAATCCTCGAAAACGGCGATCTTTCTTGTTATGCTTAGGTTTGATCGCAGGCGTGTGGACGAACTGCCGCTTGTGCCTGGTTAGCGGAAATCGTGTGAGATAACTTCTGTATCGATATTCACCAGGGGCTTGAAATGCAGAGCTTTCATCATTCCGCGATCTTCAAAAATGCCGCGAATTATCAGGTAATCATTCTGATTAATGACCGCCCTGAATCGCTCGAAAACATCGGGCATCACGACAAAATTCGAATACCCCGTCTCGTCCTCTAGCGTAATAAAAACAACATTTTTAGCGGTCATCGGCCGTTGACGAACGATAACGGCACCCGCGACCGAGGCGATGTCTCCGGTGACCAATTCCCTGCTCTGCATAGCAGACAAAACTCCGCGGCTGCTAAGTTCATCGCGAAGAAACGCCATCGGATGCTTACCGATCGAAATACCTGTTTTGCGAAGATCGGCATCGACCAGCTCAATTCCTTTTAGCTTTTTCAAGAATGGAGCCTTCTTCGTTTTTGCAGCGTCAATTGGCGATTCATCAAACAGATCGCCTGTCGGCTGCAACGCAAGTTCGGAATGCCAAAGAGCTTCGCGGCGATGAACCGTGCCTTCGAAATTCAAAGCACCGGCGATGCTCAGAGCCCGGACCTCGCGTTTGTTTATGCCCGGAACACGCCGGATCACGTCTTCGACGCTTGTGAACTCGCCGTCTTTTTCCCGTTCTTCTACGATCGCTTCGCCTATTTCCTGCCGCAGTCCGCGAACATATTTTAGCCCGACGCGAACTGTCTTAATTCCATCGGTATTATCGACCATGAAGATGTATTGCGACTGATTGATATCGACCGGTTTGAAATGAAGCCCGTGACGCTGTGCGTCTTTTACCAGCGTGGCGGCGGAATAGAAACCGAGCGGATAATTATTGAACATCGCGACCATAAAACACGCCCGGTGATGGACGATAAAATACGCGGAAGCATAAGCAAGCAAAGCAAAACTGTACGCATGCGATTCCGGAAAACCATAGTTTGCAAAGGCTTTTACATAATCGACAATGCGTTCCTGGACATCGGTTGGAATGCCGTTCTTAGTCATGCCGTCGCGAAGGTTCTTGCCGATCTTTTCCATCTTTCGATCAGGCCGTTTAAAGCCCATAGCACGCCGCAATTCCTCGGCTTCGCTGCCGGTAAAATCGGCAATGTCCATTGCGATCTTCAATAGCTGTTCCTGAAAGAGCGGCACGCCGAGCGTGCGTTCGAGCGTTGGCTTAAGCCGTTCATGGATGTAATCGATCGGCTCAAGACCCTGCCTGCGATTAATATATGCATTAAGCATATTTCCGACGACCGGCCCGGGACGTATTATCGCAACCTGCACAACGATGTCGTAAAACGTTCGCGGTTTTGCCTTTGGCAGGAAAGCTATCTGGGCACGGCTTTCCACCTGAAACATTCCGACAGTGTCACCTTTTTGCAGGGCTTCGTAAACCTTCGCGTCGTTGCTCGGCACCTTGTAAAGGTCAAGGTCTTCGCCGTCATGCTCGCGGATCAGCTCGATCGAATCACGCAATACGGCCATCATTCCGAGCCCGAGCAGATCGACCTTGACGATCTTTAGCCGCTCGCAATCGTCTTTGTCCCATTGAATGATCGTGCGGTTTTCCATCGATGCCGGCTCGAGCGGAACTATGCCGTCGAGTCGGTCAAGCGAAATGACCATTCCGCCGGAATGCTGCCCGAGATGGCGCGGATAATCCAAAATGCGGCCATACATCTCGACGAATTTCTGCAACCGAATACTGCTCGCAGTATCGACGCCTTCTTCCTTTAACCTCGCCTTTAGTTCGTCACCCTGAAACGTTTCGTAATGTGAGACAAGTTTCGACAACCTATCTAACATATCGGTCTCGAAGCCGAACGCCTTACCGACTTCACGAACGGCCGATTTCCCGCGATAACAGATCACGTTCGCCGTCATTCCCGAACCGCGTCGCCCGTAGATTTCATATACGTGCTGGATGACCTTTTCGCGGTCGTCGCCGGATGGAAGATCGATATCGATGTCGGGATATTGCTCGTATTTTTCCGAAAGAAAACGTTCGAACAAAAGCTTGTGCTCGATCGGGTCAACAGCGGTGATGCCCAGCGAATAACAGACCACGGAATTCGCTGCCGAACCTCGGCCCTGCGAGAGTATTCCTTCGTTCTTACAAAAATCGGAGATATCGCCGACGATCAGAAAATATCCTGCCAGCTTTTTCATCTCGATTATCCTGAGTTCTTTATCGAGCCGAACCTGTATCTGGAGCCGCGTCGCTTTGCTGCTTTTTCGATATCTTTCGACCGCCCGGTGCTCGACCTTTTTTCGCAAAAGTGAATCCATCGTCTCGCCCGGCAATAACGGGTAATCCGGAAAATTGTATGAAAGCTCGTCCAACGAAAACTTGATGCGTGAAGCGATCTCGGATGTGATATCGACGGCGCCCGGTTGATCTTCAAAAAGAGCGGTCATTTGTTCGTGTGACTTTAGATAACGCTCGCCATTTTCTGAAAGCAGCTTGCCAGCATCATAGATCGTGCAGTGATTTTTTATGCAGGTGAATACATCGAACAGCTGTCGGTCATTCTTATCTGCGTAATACGGCCCGTTGCTGGCGAAGAACGGCGCTTTTAGTTTATGGGCGAGTCCTAACAAAGATTGATTTACAGCTTCTTCACTTCGGAGATGGTGCCGTTGAAGTTCGACGTAAAGCCGGTCTTCGAAAACATATTTGAGCCAAGCCAGATCCGCCTGGCCGCGGCCCGTTTTGATGCTGTTATGCATAAATCCATCAGCACCGCCGGTGTAGCACAACAGGTTTTCGGAATGCTGCTCGATATCTTTCCGCGTCGCAAAATGCTCGCCTTTTTTGTTTCGAAGTTTGAACGTTGTGATCAGCCGGCTTAGGTTTTGATAGCCTTTTAGATCGATCGGAACCAGCGGTAAAAGGCTGCCGTCTTCGAGCGTGATCTCAGAACCTATGATCGGCCTGATGCCTTTTTCTTTTGCTTCGAAATGAAAACGAACGGCACCGGAAACGGTATCGCGATCGAGCAAAGCGACCGTGTGCAAACCTAATGCAGCGGCGCGGTCTATCAAGCCTTCCGGCTGTGACCCCGAAGAAAGAAAGCTGAACGCCGAACGCGTATGTAGTTCGCAAAAAGACATTTCCTAATCGTATTCACCGATGAGAAACCACTCGTGGCCAGCCTTGCAAAGCCTGTAAACGCCTTGAGCTTCGACCTCGACATCCCATTCCTGCGTCTTCCAAGAGTTTTCCCACCATTTCGAATTTGCACGCCAAACGCCGCTGTATTCGATAACGTGTCCGCTGAAATATCTCGTTCGTAAAAAGACCAAACGGCCTTCGCGAACAAGCACTTCTGCCCGAACCGGCGGCCGAAAATAACTAAAAGCTATGATCGGTTGTGCCGGCCCGCTTTCGATACTTTCACGGCCCGACGGCATTGCTTCCGCATCCAAAGCGAATGCTTCCGCCGCTCGCTGATCAAGGATCACGGGCACTCCGACATTCTCTTCACCGACAAGCTTTTTCAATTTGTTCACCGTTAAGAGCAGGCTCTGAGGTTCGGGCCGCGAGACGGCGTACAAACCGGTTTGCGACGGCCGCGGCTTGGTGAAATGAGCGATGACATTCACGGCTTTGATCCCGGCTTCCGGCGGATCAAGCGAAACCCGCAGGTTTATAAGCTTTAGCCAGAACGACCGTTCAAGCGTCGGGAAAGAAGTTTTGATCTCGTAATTCCGCTTGGTTCTATTCGATAGCTCAAACGAAAGATCGAGTTGTTCGGTGCTCAACCCAATATGCGCGATCCGGACAAAAAGATCGTCGAATCCGTGGTTGAGCAAGAATATCAACTGCTCGAAATCTTCCACCGGCGAATCAAGAATATAGCTCCATGACGCCTCACTTTCTTTAACATTTGGCGTAAGCACCGCAGAACCTTTTTGCTCGGCAATATCGATAATTTCTTCGAATTCTCGGCCGTATCTACCGATCAGTTCTTCGCGCGGTATCTCGATCAGATCTTCGACCCGACGAAGCCCAAGATCGGTAAAAACATTAAGCGTGTCCCGCTCGATCGGCAGATCGCTGAGCGGCAGCTTTTGAAATGTATCGGGCGAATGACCAACATTGCTTACACCATCATTTTGGCGGGCAAGCAGCGTCGCGGTTTCGATCGTTTCGGCAACGGCGACACTTCCCGGCACGTTATGCTTTTGTAATTCTTCAAGTATCTTGCGGGCTATCAATGACCGCTTGCCGATAAGATGTTCGAGTCCGCTAACGTCGAACAAAATGCCGTCATCAAGCACTTCTATCGAATAAGCAAACTGATGCGCGACAGAGACCAAGGCCTCTTTGTCCTCTTTTGCATTCGGCGAAACTATGCAGGCATATGATCTAGACATGGCGGTAGTCCGCTTTGAGCCGTGCCGGGATCGGGCGGCCGTAAAACTGTTTGCTGGAATGCATTGCGATGTGAAATTCTCGGAGCAACTTGAATCGTCCGCTTCCGGACCATTCCGTCCGCTCACGTGAAAAAACGAATGCGCTTTGCGATGCCGAACCGGTAACGGGTTCGTCGGCGGTTGCTATGACCAGCGTCGGCGTGTCTTTTACACGGGTTCGATAGCGGTACCAATATGTCTTTGGAACTAATTTGAGTTTGCTCGCAGGCAATCTGTTCAGATTGAGCCATATCGCCCCAAACCCTTTAGCCTGAACAAGATGATCCGCCGCAGTAAACGCCTTTTCGATATCGCCGGCACAATTTACCCATAAAAGATTTTCGAGCTTTACACCTGCAAGCACGGCCGAAGGCGGATCGAACCCTCCGGCCGAATCAACCACCGCGCATATCTCGCCGACCGCCGTAAGTTTTGCGATAATGGAAAGGGTTAGGCTGGCTTTCCCGGAACTTGGGCCGCCCGATATTTCGGCAACAGAGCCGCGGAAAAACCCGATTCCCACCGATTCGAGAAGGATCTCCTCAATATGCCGCTGCTCTTCTTTTAATTGGGACGCCGGTTTTACCAGACTTAAATTCCGCATATCGATTCCGCCTTGATGTGCTATATTTAAGAATATATTGCACAGATGCAACGCTTGTCAAAGAATTATTGACGTTAAACAAAGACTGGGCATTCTAGTTAAAAGACAGGGCCCGCCGCTGACCGGCAAAAGTCGGCGTGATACAATCACCGCTGAGAACATGCAGGAAAACCCACTACTACAAGCATTATTCGAAGATGAACGCGGTCCCGTAACGGTGTCTGAACTCAATTCCGACATCAAATCCGTGATCGAGCGAAGCTTCGCGAGCGTTTGGGTCGAGGGCGAAATAACGAATTTTCATTCCGCAGCCTCAGGGCACTGGTATTTTTCATTGACCGAAGGCGGTTCATTTCTCAAGGCTGCATGTTTCAAAGGCCAGAATTTTCGCATTCGTTTCAAACCGACCGATGGCTTGCAGGTCAGAGTTCGTGGCCGAATAACGACGTACGAAGCCCGCAGCGAATATCAGATCATCGTCGAATCGCTCGAACCGGTCGGCGAAGGTGCCCTTGCCGTAGCATTCGAACAGATCAAAGCAAGATTGCAGAAAGAAGGGCTTTTTGATGAATCGATAAAACGCCCGATTCCGCCATTTCCCTGTCGGGTCGGAGTTGTC
>JBGTKQ010000092.1:0-9718 GCA_041744555.1 Pyrinomonadaceae bacterium | reverse complement strand
GGTTGTTTTTGATCGCCCGATCCGCGATCCCTGCGTTAAGGGAGCGGGAAGGCGGCGGTAATAAGTCGCTGATTTTATTATATCTGTTCACGACTGCGGGAATCGCCTTCTTTTACGCTCCAGGTCTGTTTTGGGGAATGCGTTCCCATTTGACCGTAGTCGAATACTGGCGCTGGTGGGTCGTTCATCTATGGGTCGAGGGATTTTTTGAAGTGTTTGCGACCGTAATTATCGCATTTTTGTTTGCCAGGCTTCGCGTAATACGAGCGGATCACGCCGCATACGCCGCGCTATTGTCGGGAGCGATATATCTCAGCGGCGGCATTATTGGTACTCTTCATCACCTCTATTTTGCAGGTACGCCGACGGTAGCGATCGCTTTTGGAGCGGTTTTCAGTGCTCTTGAGATCGTTCCGCTGGTTTTTGTTGGCTACGAGGCCCTCGATAATATTCGGCACTCAAAGGCGCGGCCTTGGCTCGAACAATACAAGTGGATCATCTATTTCTTCGTTGCCGTCGCGTTCTGGAATCTGGTCGGGGCAGGTGTTTTCGGATTCATGATAAATCCGCCGATCGCCCTCTATTATATGCAGGGTTTGAATACTACGGCCGTCCATGCACACGGAGCACTCTACGGAGTTTACGGAACTCTCGGACTCGGCCTATTGCTGTTCTGTTTGCGGGCAATGGAGCCTCTTCGAAAGTGGAACACAAAGCTTTTGGCGTTCTCGTTCTGGGCGATCAACATCGGGCTAATGCTTGAGATATCGCTAAGCTTGCTCCCGATCGGGTTACTGCAAACCTATCAATCGGTCTCGGTCGGCTACTGGTCGGCGCGAAGTCCGGAATTTATGCAAACCGATCTGATGGAAACGCTGCGATGGATGAGGCTTTTTGGCGATACGATATTCGCGATCGGCGCGGTCGCTTTCGTTTGGTTCGCGATCAAACTCATGGTTACGAAAGACGATAGCGATCGGAATGAGGAAGGCGTCCAGTTGCCTTAAATTGAAGGCTCGCATCAATAATGAAAGACATCGAAAATAGGGAAGATATCGATCTACTGATGCTGCATTTCTACAAGCGGGCTTTGAGTGACGATGTGATCGGCTACATATTTTCAAATGTCGCGAAGCTTGATCTGGAACGTCATCTTCCGATTATCGGAGATTTTTGGGAAACGATACTGTTTCAAACACACAGCTATTCAAAACACGGTCGAAATCCGATGCAGGTTCATGGCGATCTGAGCCTCAAGGAACCTCTGTTGGCCGATCACTTCAAACGCTGGCTGGAACTCTTTACGGCCACGGTGGATGAAACCTTTGTGGGCGACAACGCGGAGTTTATTAAGTTGCGGGCAAAGGCGATCGCAAGCAAAATGTTGGAACACGTTAGCGGTGTTTCGGCGCGGCACGCTATGCTCGAAAATGCTCGCCAAGCCGACCGTCTGCGTTAATTATCACTTTGCCGCGTTCGATGGTCAAAAGATCTTGGGCGGCAAACTTGCGAATTACGCGGATCGTTGTCTCGGTGGTAAGCCCGGCCATTTCAGCGATCTCTTGTCGGCGAAGCGATATCCGCTTTTCTCCGTCACCAGCTTCACGGGATGCCAGTTTTAGCAGAACTGTCGCGACGCGTTGATCCGGAGAGGGGGTGGCAAGATTCTGGATCGTGGAGGTCTTTTCGCGAAGCATTTCGCACATCCATCCGATCACCGTAAAGGCGAATTCGTCGGAACCGCGGATCAGGTCGAGAAACGAACCTCTTTCGATAAAGAGAAGTTGTGTCTCGCCCATCGCGATAGCCGATGCCGGATATTTCCCGCAATCAAAAACCGGAGGCACGGCGAACATCTCACCAGGCCCGAAAATGCCAATGATAACCTCTTTGCCAGTCGCAAAATAATGAAGCATTTTCACTGCACCGCTAAGTACGATCGGTAAAAAGCCGGCTGCGTCGCCTTCGCTGAAAACAAGCTGCCCATCACCGTACGAGTGCTTCTTGCCGGCCGCCCGAATCGCCGCCGCCAGATCAGAACTTACAGTTTCGAATAGAGGCTTCACTAGCTATTGTTATTGAGATAGACCGCCGTACTGAACGAGATAAAAAGGATCACACTAACGAATGCGTTTGTCGTGAAGAACGCGGCGTTCATCCTTGAAAGATCGTTGGGCTTAACTAATGTATGTTGATAGATCATTAGCAAACCGACGAGCCCGATGCCGACCAAAGCGGGCCAGCCAAGTCCCGTAAAAAGGAAAACTAGCAGGAGTACAATGAACGCTTGAAAATGGAAAAGCCTCGCGATCCAAAGCGATCGAGCGATGCCGAAGCGTGCGGGAATCGAACGAAGTCCGGCATTTTTGTCGAATTCGTAATCCTGACAAGCGTAGAGCACGTCGAAGCCCGACGTCCACATCAAAACAAAAAGCGACAACATCAGCGGAACTTCGGAATCGATCGCACCGCGAACTGCGATCCAGGCGGCAGATGGTGATATCGCCAAAGCCCAGCCAAGTATCACGTGTGCAAAAGCTGTAAATCGTTTTGCGTACGAGTAACCGAGAACGCTGAGCAAGGCGATCGGCGACAGCGCGAACGTCAGCCAGTTTAGCGACCAGGCCGCGAGAAGAAACACGCCGATCGAAGCAAACAGAAATCCCCACGCAAACCCAAGCGACAGTTTTCCGCTCGGGATCTCTCGGTTCGCGGTCCGTGGATTTGCGCCGTCGATATCGCGGTCAACGATCCGATTAAACGTCATCGCCGCCGAGCGCGCACCGACCATCGCTACCGTTATCCAAAACAATTGCGTCCACGTAGGCAAACCGTTTGCCGCCAGAACCGCGCCGAGAAATGCGAAGGGAAGGGCAAAGAGTGTATGCTCGAACTTGATCATTTCGAGCGTGGTCTTTAGTTTTGCGAAAGGGCTCGACATCGCCATTTTACCGAATTCGCAATCTTAGCAAATTCGTTCACGATTTTCAGATTTCGCCTTTGAATGCCATCAGGAAAGACCCATGATGCGATAACGATCTTGCTCGCCGCACCGGTATCGGCGGCGGCTCATCTTGCATTTGGCGAGGTTAGCGTGACGCTACTTGTTACTGCTGCGTTTCTGTTTGGCGGATTGATGTTCGGGCCGGATCTCGACACCACCTCGCGACCGTATGCCCGTTGGAGCATCGCGCGCATTATCTGGTTTCCGTATCGCAAAGCTTTTCCGCACCGCTCGCGGTGGTCGCACGGGCTGATATTCGGAACTCTTTTTCGCGTCATTTATTTCTTTGGGATCGTTACGTTGATCGGTTCGGCGATATATTTTGCGGCCGCGGGTTCGATCGGAGAAGTGGCAAGCGCGTGGGGAACAATCGGGAAAGCTTCGGGAGAATATCTTGGGCTGACGTTGTTGTTCGCGGCGTTCGCCGGAACATGGCTCGGTGCCGCGAGCCACACGATAACGGACATTACGATCACTTACATCAAGACCGGTCGCACAGGGGATTTCTTGTAAACCTATTTCCCCTTACGAGCTTGCGAAAGGCGCATTGCTTGTCGGCGGACGGGATCCGAGACGTTCTTATTCTTAGAAAGGGCTGTCAGATCTTTCAACTGCAATCTTGAAAGAATTGTCAGCGAGTTTGCGATCGGCGTTCGCGGGTTGCGGACGAGGTTGTGGACTATCGGGTAGCTTCGTGCCCATTTGCGGTCGTTCCCGATCTTACGCAGAATGTCTTCGCTGACCGAACGCATTGACGCGATCTTTTCCATTTCCTGCTCAGTTATGCGCGGATTCGCGACGACCGCCGAACAGACGATGCGGTTAGGGTCACGGATCAAAATGTTGCGAGCCTCGCGGTCGCCCATCATCGCAAGCCGAACGCGGTCCTTCATTCCCATCTTCATTACTCGGTTTATGACGGAGATCTTTTCGCTCGGCAGATCCATTTCGTCGGCAGTAAAATCACCCAATATCTTGTTAACGATAGCTTCGCGTTCTTCCGGCGTTTCTTCGTAAAATTCCTCAAGGTACTCAAGTCCCATCCACGAATCGTCGGTCTCGGCCTCGGGGATCTCGATCATCTCCGCGAGCAAGATCGCGTCTTCCAGCGAGAGTTCGGAATTTTCAAGGTCCGCACCTTCAAAAAAAGTCGCAGCCGCTTCTTTGCCCTGAGCACGAAGTTCGTTGGCGATCTGCTGTGCGCCGCGTTCTTTTTCAAAGAACTCGCGTTTCGTTTCAGCTGCACGTCGATCGGCTTCGGACGTCTTGTTAGGGTTGGCCATGATCGCGTCGATGATGGCGGGGACGCGGATCAGAAGCTGTTGGTTGAGAGCGATCTGTTCGAGAACGTCACCGTTGTCTGTGTTCCGGGCAAGATCGATCAAAGATTGAGTCGGCGTTCGCGGATTGTTTACGATGAGACGATAAATTGCCGCGTTGTGTCCTCGTTGTCCGGCAAAGAAATGCAAAGCTGCGATCGGAACGTTGGGCGAACCGATCGTGTCACGCAACAAATGAATGTCCTGTGTCTTGAGCGTCTCGTTGGCAAACGAAGCAAGTTCGGTATCATCCGAACCGGCGAATCTAATTAGGATCTCGAGTAGATCGTTCGTCGGAAGCGGCAGAATACCACGGGCCGCGGCAATCTGTGCCGGGCGCGGTGCCGAGCCTTCGACGACGGCCTTTACAACCGGGTTTGTCGATTCTATCTCAAAGCTCATACAAGGGAATTCGCCAAGAACTAATGTGGTCAGGGATCGGAAAAACATCCGATTATCAATAGCTTAACATAACGAGGATACCTCTTGACTATCAAACTTGGTTCGCATAACTTTAACCAAGTACGCCGCATTTTGCGGTAATTGTATTTAACAATCTAATTTAATATCAAGGGGTTAAAAAGGTTTACTAATGGTTGAGAAGGATATCAAGCAACTTATTGAAAACGGAACAGCGCGGATCGGCGTCGTCGGGTTAGGTTACGTTGGACTTCCGTTGATCGTTGAGTTCGGGCTAAAAGGTTTTGAAGGCATTGGATTCGAGGTGGATAAGTCCAAGGTCGAGCAGATCAACGCCGGCAAGTCGTATATTGTTGATGTACCAGATGCGAATTTGAAGCAATGCGTGGACGGCGGCAAATTGACGGCCACGACGGATTTTTCGCGTCTTACGGATTGTGATGTGATCATCATCTGCGTACCGACGCCACTTCGAAAAACTAAAGATCCGGACATGTCTTACATCATCGCGGCCGGCGAAGAGATCCAAAAGTACATGCGTCGCGGCCAGTTGATCATTCTTGAATCGACGACATATCCGGGAACGACCGACGAAGTTCTGCTGCCGATGTTCGAAGAGAAGGGCTTTAAGCTAGATGAGGATTTCCTGCTCGCCTTCTCGCCCGAACGAGTCGATCCCGGCAATCCGCAATTTCAAACGCACAATATCCCGAAGGTAGTCGGCGGTGTTTCGAAAGATTCGACCGAGATCGCGTCGCTGCTATACAGCAAGATCGTCGATAGCGTTCACAGCGTTTCGTCGGCACGCGTCGCCGAGGCTTGCAAGCTTTGGGAAAACACATTCCGTGCGATAAATATCGGAATGGCCAACGAAATGGCAAAGGTCTGTAACGCTCTTGGTATCGACACCTGGGAAGTGGTTCGTGCCGCAGCGACAAAACCGTTCGGATTTATGCCCTTCTTTCCCGGGCCGGGAATCGGCGGACATTGCATTCCGGTCGATCCGCATTATCTGTCTTGGAAAGCCCGCCAGCACGGGTTCGATTCGCAATTTATCTCGCTCGCCGAGCAGATTAATTCGAGCATGCCGGCGTATGTTGTAAAGCTCGTCTCAAACGCTCTAAACGATGCAAAGAAATCGGTTAACGGTTCGAAGATATTGATCCTCGGTGTCGCATACAAAAAAGACATCGACGATATGCGCGAATCTCCGGCGCTTTCGATAATCGATCTGCTTCGCGCCCGAGGCGCCGAGATCGTGTACCACGATCCGTTCGTCGCCGAAGTAACTTTTGATCATGCTTACACCATCGGTGCCGGAGATTCGTTAACGAATACAGACCTAACGGATGATCTCATTCGCAACTCGGATTGCGTCGTCATCTGTACGGACCATTCGGGAATAGATTATGCGAATGTTTGCGAACTTGCGTCGTTGGTCGTTGACACGCGAAATGCCTTATCGGGAGATGAAAGGGACGGCAGCAAAGCACGAGTCGTTCGGCTTTGATCAACTTAAAAGCAAAAAAGGCTGGACTACTTTGAATAAGTGTCCGGCCTTTTATTTTCTTAAGCTTGATCTATTTTGCAGATTTCTCCATCGGAAATTTGGCAGCCTTCCAGGCGGCGGTTCCGCCCTTTAGTGCGTAAACATTTGCAAATCCTTTTTGTTTGAGTCGCTGTACCAGACCGGCACTTGTATTTTCGGCCACTCAGGAACAATAGACGATTATCTTTTTACCTTTCGGGATCGAACTGGCCTTTAGATCAACGTCGGTATTCGTAATGTTGATCGCGCCTTTGATGTGTTCGGTGGCGTACGCCTGAGCGGAATGGGTGTCGATGAAAACGGCGGTTCCGCGATCGAAATCAGCTTTTGCCTGTTCGAGCGGAATTCGAGGCGAATCGGGAAACGGTATCGCACCCGCGAGCTGGCCTGGCTGTGATGGCTGCGCCGGAGTCGCCATGGGACGCTGCGTGTTTGCGACCGCCTGCGTTGAATTGGCTGGGTATGTGTTACCAGCGGTCGATCCCGGTTTGGTGGAATCGGTGCAGCTCGCGGCGAAAAGAGCCAGCCCGGCCGCCGCGATAAAAATACTTTTGTTCATCAAGTTTTCCTCTATTTCTCGCCAAACGCAGCAAGAACTTCATCGGCGTGTTCGCCGACCTTTACTTTATCAAATATCTTAACGATCTTTCCGTCATCGCCGATTAAAAAGGTCTTGCGGAGCGTTCCCATATACTTTTTGCCGTACATGCTTTTTTCGCCCCAAACGTCATATTTTTCAACGATCTTCTTGTCAGTATCCGCGATCAGATCGAACGGCAGATCGTATTTTGCGATGAATTTCTGATGCGACTTCTCATCGTCGATCGAAACGCCGAGAACGGTGATGTTGTTTTTCTTCAATTGGGCAAATCCATCGCGGAGCGAGCACGCCTGCTTTGTACAGCCAGGCGTGTCGTCCTTCGGATAAAAATAAAGAACGACGCGTTTGCCCTTATGATCTGATAGCTTAACCGTGTTTCCGTTCTGATCCTTTGCCGTAAAATCCGGCGCCTTTTTTCCTTCTTCGACCATTGAGATTCTCCCTTTGTATTTGGGAATGATATCTTATCTGAACAGGCGATTCCAATTCGCCGATAGTTTAGTCGGGCGTCTTTTATGAAGTTGATCTCGGAAGCAAAAGGAATGCTGCGGCTTGCTCGTGTTCGTGTGAGTTATGCGGACGAGATCCGAAAAGGTTTCGAACATAGAGCAAAACCTTGCGCGGTATGTGAATCGCCGGGCAAATGCTGTGTGGACGAACACTTTGTAAACGTTCGCATTTCGCGGCTTGAGGCAGTTGCCATAGCGAAGGCTGTTGAAGAATTTCCGGACGCGATTCATGCCCGTGTCATCGATCGGATGGAATCGTCTATAGAAAAATATTCATTGCTCGATGATCGTGACGACGAGATCAAGACCTATTCGTGTCCGCTGTTTGAATCCGGCATCGGGTGCCTGGTCCACGAAACGGCAAAACCGCTTCCGTGCATTGCTCACGCCTGTTACGAAAAGGAAAACGACCTCCCGCCAGACGAATTGCTCGCCGAACGGGAGATCGAAATTGAAAAGCTGAACGCGAGAACTTACGGAAAAGCAGAACCGCTTCGTTCGATACCGGTCGCCGTCAAGATGCGGCTGAACTCTTAAGCCGCCCGCCAAGCATAGTCATCGGAATTAGCATCAACGAAAAGAGAACGTGGTACCAGATCGGGATCATCGCCCACGTGACCGCCACGATATAGAGGCCGAAAGCGAGGAGCAGAACGCCAAGGATCAGTGTCGATTTTCGATTTTCGCCGGCGATAACCGCGGTCAGAAATCCGGTGATTATCGAAACGACGATACCGCGAAAAATGTTGAAGATCAGAATTCCCGAATCGACCGTATAGGTTTCTTTGTTGAATACCGCACGCTCAAAATCTGTCTGATGCTTGCCGAACCAGTCGGGGAAAACAGAGCTGAGCACCTGTTCGCTGCCGACCCACATTATCGACCACGCCAGAAAACCAACGATCACCGCAATGATTATTCGAACCATAATTGCTCCTTTATTTGCGAACAGTTTGTAAACAGGTGAGGGGTGGATTGGCGGAAGTATAGGGTATATCTCGGTTGTAAACAAGCAAGAAAAAGCCCGGAGAAAATCCGGGCTCGGTATCTAACAATTCGTCGTTCAGATGCTAACGATCATTTAATCTCCAATTCAAACGGCATCATCAGCATTGCTTCGCCGTTCTGCATTTTGTCGAGCAGTTCGGCGTAGCGGAGCGCTTTGCGGGCGTCCTTTGGAAGCGACGCGGCGAGAGCCTGTTTCGCCTTGTATTCGGCGGACACGGTCGATTCTTCGGGGCTGCCAAAGTACGTTTCAAAGAACGGCCGAGGAGCCGGGAACACGATCCGTCGAACGTCTTTGTCCGCCGGCAGATTCGCTAATTGCTTTGCGATCTCAACAGCTTTTTCGATGCCGCCAAATTCGTCGATCAAGCCGTTCGCTTTCGCCTGAGTGCCGGTCCAAACGCGGCCTTGAGCGATCGTGTTTACCTGTTCATCGGTCATCTTGCGGCCCTTTGCTACCTTCGGCACGAAGTTGGTGAAGTAGATGTGGTTGGTCTGTTCCTCCATCTTTGCACGCTCTTCGGGTGTCCATTTTTCGGTCGCTCGGAAGATGCCGGAATTCTTGCCACGCATCACGTATTCGTTCGAAATTCCGAGCCAGTCGTACATTCCTTTGACGACCGGTTTGCCCATAAATACACCGATCGAGCCGGTGATAGATGCAGGCTGAGCGACGATCTTGTCGGCATTTGCGGAAATGTAATAACCGCCGGAAGCGGCGACATCGCCCATCGAAACGACGACCGGTTTGCCCTTGGCCTTGGCGTTATCGATCGCTCGATACATCAGGTCAGACGCGAGAGCAGAACCTCCCGGTGAATCGACGCGAAGAACGATTGCTTTGATTCCCGGATCGGCTGCGGCCTCGTTTACTGCTTGAACGACCGTGTCCGAGCCAACCATCTGTCCGCCAAAGGGACTGTCGTTCGTTCGGCCGACGTTGATCGCACCCGAAGCGAAGATCACCGCAATGCGTTCGCCGGTATTCAGGCCGAGCGAGTCGGAAGGTATCTCGCGATACTTGCCGCCGCTGATGGTGCGAAGTGCGTCTTCCTGCCGATAGCCGAGCTGCGTTTTTAATGCTTCGTGAACCTGATCGATATAAAGTGCGTCGTCGATCAAACCGAGTTGTTTAGCCTGCGGTGCATTGTAAGGTGCGTTATCGATCGCGGCTTTGACGTCTTCGATCGGCTTCTTACGAGACTCGGCGATCGCGTTCGTCATGCGGCCGTAATATTCGTCAAGTATCGCATTGATCACCTCACGCTGGCCTTCGCCCATTTCGGTCTTCGTGTATTGATCGGGAGCGTT
>JBGTKQ010000091.1:0-35082 GCA_041744555.1 Pyrinomonadaceae bacterium | reverse complement strand
CGAGTTCCGACGCCGATTCCGCGACATGGGGTACGGCTTCGGCGGTTCGTTCCGAGCGGTCTATACATTGTCATATTTGGAGGACGACGGAATAGTCAATACATCGTCGGCTCAGATTGCGGGCGATTTTACATCTGAACGTTCGCGCAGTCTCCTTGACCGACGGCATCGTTTTGCCTTTTCCGGGACGATCGACACGCCCAAATGGGTCGGGAAGCTTCGATTCTCTCCAATTCTTCGCCTTGCATCTAGTGGTCCATTCAATATTTCAAACGGCGGTGCGACAGCGGACGACCGAAATCTAGACGACGTAAACAGCGACCGGCCAAATTTTAGCGGCGACCTTAATGATCTGCGATTTCGCGATGTTCAGCAGCCATTTGACATCAACGTGGTAAATGCGTTCACGCTTGCACCGATCGGTCGAGCTGGCAACTTGCCGCGAAATTCGGGTATTGGGCCAAAACAATTTATCTTTGATCTGAATGTGAGTCGTGAATGGCGACTTGGCGAGCGAATGAAGCTGCGACCTCAGATAGAATTCAATAATATTCTTAACGCAAAGGTCTATAGTTTTGGTTCCGAGTTTATTAATTTCGATTCGACGGCCGATACCGAAGAACTCAGAACCGGTTTTCTTGTTCCAACGAGAGCTTATCGGCCGCGTCAGATCAGACTTGGAATTCGGCTAGATTTCTAATATCAGCGAACTGTTTCATTGACGAGGGCCGCTCAAATGGGCGGCTCTTTCTTTGTCACGATGACAAAAAATGGTGACATTATCGATCAAAATGTGATAGTTTAATCTTGTTGAACACTATTGTTCGCCCTGCCTATGAATCAAGTTCTTGAGCCCGCCGTGCCGATCAGCGAAGTTTCGATCGAAAGCGTACTGCTTGATGCAGATCTTTTCGTCAAATACGCATCGCCTGAGAAAGCGTTTACGATTCTTCGCGAATCGCTTGAGCGTAGCCCGCGTTCGATCCCGCTCAGGGAGAAAATGCGCGATCTTTGCATAAAACAAAAGAATTTGACTGAGGCCGCACGGCAATGTCTCGCACTCGTGACCTTGTACATCGGCCGCGAAGATTTTGATCTTGCTTATGACCGCCTGCAGGAAGCAAAGCTGCTCGATCCGAGAATTTCGGTCGCACCCGGCCTTGAAGCGATCCGTCGCGCTCGCCGTCCTGATTATGCCACTAAGCGCGACCGCTCCCCGCAAAAGGTAAGAACGGATGTTACATTCGCTGGTAACGTCGGTTATGTAAGCATATTTGACGCTGTGCAGGTTATCGAAAACGCGAAGATGACCGGACTTCTGGTTCTCAAATCGGACATGTATCTTGCAAACGTTTCGTTCAACGAAGGTCGAATAGTTGATGCGGAATGTAACGGCAAGAACGGAGTTACGGCGTTTCGCGACATTATTGAACTCAGCAGCGGCACGTTTGAATTTTCGACCGCCGACCACGAATTTCCGATCGTTATCAACGTCTCCAGCAATACGAACTTTCTCCTGGATGTACTGACGGAACTCGATCAAGAACGCGCCGAACAACAGGGCCTGCGAAACGTCGGCAGCGAGATCATGTAGTGAAGCCGGCTCCACATGAACCCACCATTTCTCTTCCCGGCTCCGAAAAGTGGGCAAATTTTACAGTAAATTCAGATTGACTAAAAACCCCTAATACCCCAAAATATAGTGCTACCCAAGACAGGCAAGCACTATAGAATGTTTAAGCTCCAGCGCCTAGAGATAACCGGCTTTAAGTCCTTTGCGGACTACACAGAGATTGTATTCACCGGAAACGGCATCACCGCCGTGGTCGGGCCTAATGGGTGCGGCAAGTCAAACGTGTCGGATTCTATCTCGTGGGTTCTCGGCGAACAGCGGGCGAAATCACTGCGCGGCGGCGAAATGAAAGACGTCGTGTTTCAGGGAACGCGAACTCGAAAGTCGTCGGGTATGGCCGAGGTTGTTCTTCATTTGGTTCGAGACGAAGATTTTGTCGATTCCGATGACGCTGAATTGGAAGATATTGACGAAACCCTGAGCGCGATCGACGAACTCTCCGTTGATGTCGATGCTCTCGAAGCAGAACAGGAAGCTAACGAAAGTACATCAACGGAAGCAATCGCTGAAATAGCCGAAACGAACGGTTTTCACACCGATGGAATGGAGGTCGAGACCACCAAAGCGGCGCAGGTCGGGTCAACACAGATCGTCGAGCGAGCGATAAAGACCAAACGGCACTGGCGGCCGCGTTCGTTCGCTCTGGACTTCGCCCCGGGCGAAGCTGTTTCTGTTACACGTCGCTTATATCTTTCTGGCGAAAGCGAATATTTGCTGAACGGTAAGACGTGCCGGCTTCGTGATATTCAAGATCTTTTTGCGGGTACTGGCCTTTCAGGGGCACATTACGCGATCGTAGAACAGGGGCGAATCGGCCAAATCCTATCCGCGAAACCCGGCGATCGTCGAAACCTGATCGAAGAAGCCGCCGGGATCTCAAAGTTCCGAACACGTCAAAGAGCCGCTGAATCGCGGTTGGAATCGGCAAAAACGAACCTTGGTCGAATCTCAGACATCTTTGCAGAGATCGAAAAACAAGCCAATTCTCTTCGCCGACAGGCCTCCAAAACCAGACGTTTTATTGTTTTGCAGGACGAATTCAGAATCCTCTTGCGGCAACTATTTGCCGCCGAAGGCAAGCATTTCTCGACCTTGATCGCCGATCTCGAAAAGCAATTGGCGACGGCGGTCGGCAACGAAAAGGACTTCATTGCAAAGGTCGCGGAAAAAGAAGAGTCCGTGAGGAACGAAACGCAAGCGGCCAGACTGGTTGAGGAAGCCCTTGCCGAGGTACGCCGAAAACACGCAGAGAACGCTCTGAACCGAGACCGAACGGAACGTGAGCATCGATATCAATCGGAACAGATCGTTGAACTAAATGAACGGTTGAAGACGCTTCAAAGTGAAACAAATTCATCCGGCGAAAGGCTTCGCCTCGCCGAATCGGAACGAGAACGCCTCCGCGTTGACGAACAGAAAGAGGGAGCGGAAGCGGATTCTTCGCGGTTGATCTTGATCGAGGCGGAAAAGATCTACGGCGAAAAGATCGGCGATGTTCGAAATATCGAAAGGGAGATCGAAGTTCGTCGCGGCGAATTAATGCGGCATTCCGCAGCGGTCGAACGTTTCGACGAGATCGCACGTCAGCTATCGTTGAATCTTGAACGTCTCCATGAACGCTCGGCCGGACTTTCGAATGAACATGTTCGGGCGGAAGAAGCGTTTGCACAATACACTTCCGAGCTACAACAGGTAACAACTGATCATGCGGCCGAACGATCTAAACTGGAGGGCCTGAATACCGAAAAGGCCCAGATCTTTGAAGAAACCGCGGCGGCCCGTACATCGCTTCGGACGGCTGAAGACGCATTTCAGGAGAAACAGAGCGAGTTAGTTCGAACCAAGAATCGTTTAGAAACCCTGCAGGAACTTGAAGAAAAAAGGGCAGTATATGCCCCTCAGGTCCAGAAGCTTTTCGCCGATCAAGAGAAGATCGGAGCAAAGCTTCGCGGTGTTCTTGCCGATCATCTAAATGTTGAAGAGCGTGCCGAACGCGCGGTCGAAAATCTTTTCGGCGTTTATTTGCAATCGGTCATTGTTGAATCGTATTCGGAGGCAAAAAAGGTCGCCGACTGGCTAGGCACGAGTAAATCGGGTCGCGTCCCGATCCTGATCGCTCCAGCAGTGACGCGATCAGTTGCGAATGAGCCGCAAACCAGAGCTCGAACCGTGGCTGAAGCATTGGGTACGTCCGATGAAATGTTGGACGTATTGCGGGAAGCCTTTCCAAAAGAACTCTCTGCAACGCTCGTCGAACATTTAAACGGTTCGCCCGCCGCTTCCGGAACAGTGTTGGTCGATCTAAACGGCGATATGCTCGTAGGGCAAAGCTTGATGGTTAGTGGTAATGCGATCTCGTCAGAGAAGAACGAATCGCTTCTGGCCTTCAAACGCGAGCTTTCGGGCCTAGCCGTAAAGGTTAAAGAGCTTGAGAAAGAGCTAGTTTTGCTCGACTCCGTCGTCGGAACCGAACGGGTGAAACTTGCAGAAACGGAGGAGCGAACTGTTGACCTGCAGTCTGTCATAATTAAAGTTGAGCGCCATCTGTTGAGTCTTGAGATCCAGGATAAGAACGTAACGCAAGAGATCGAGCGAGCCGAACGGCACCGCCGGGTTATCGGTGAAGAGATCACGCAGATCAAGAGCGAGATCGTCGACATAGAAACAAGGATCATTGAGGCTCGTGAGAGCCGTAAAAGATCCGAAGGCGAGCGAATGACGGCACAAGACGCGATCGACCAGGTCACGTTTCGGCTCACCGAAGCCCGCGAACAGGCAGACAACGAAAACGCGATCTTAAACGAAAAACGAACGCTCGCGGCGACCTCGGGTGAGCGGCGACGGTCAGTGCAGTCAGCCCTAAATCGGGTCGAGAACGAGATCAAAGAACTTGGACTTCGTATCGCCGGGCTCAAGAATGAGATCACTGACAACGAAGGCCGCATTGAAAGTGTAACGACCTCGGTCGCTGCGATCGGAGAAAGGATCGGTGGAATTTCCGATGAAATCCTTTCAGAACAAACAGATCTGGAAGTGGCCATCTCAGCCGTAGCCCTAGCCCGCCAAAAGGCAGATCTGACCACTGATGAACTATATGAGTTAAATCGTCTTTCTGCGGACGCGATGAACGAACGGGCATCGATAGAGGTTCGTCAGACCGAAGCGATCACCGAGTTGAAAAACATTTCCGAGAATTGCATGCAGGAATTGAACACGCTGCTTGAACAGCTTGTGGCCGATGAAACTATTCCGGAGGAGTTCATTCTTGCTGAGGCACGAACTCTTGTCGATGATCTTCGGCATCGGCTCGAAGGCTTTGGCGCGATAAATATGCTCGCGGTTGACGAACTGGCCGAAGCCGAAGAGCGATTATTGTTTCTTTCCACACAACGGCAGGACATTATTGACAGCATAAACTCGGCTGAGGAAGCTCTTCGCGAGATCAAGCAGCGTTCGCGTGAGCGTTTCAGACATGCGTATGAGGCGATCAATGAAAATTTCAAGGTCTTTTTCAGCGAACTTTTCGGTGGTGGGCACGGTGAAATGTCGCTGCTCGAATCTGACGATATTTTAGAGGCGGGCATCGAGGTGATAGCGCAACCTCCGGGCAAGCGTCTGCAAAATATTTTGCTTCTTTCCGGCGGCGAAAAGGCGATGACGGCGATCGCTTTGGTTCTTGCTATCTTTAAGTATAGGCCGTCGCCATTCTGCTTGCTTGACGAAGTAGATGCACCTCTCGACGATGCAAACGTCGGCCGGTTTGTTTCAAAGATCGCTGATATGTCCGAAAAGACACAGTTTATTGTGATCACGCACAACAAACGCACAATGGAAGCGGCACGCGCTCTTTATGGCGTGACTATGCAAGAAGCTGGCGTCTCGAAGGTTGTGTCGGTACGTTTCGAATAGGCCGATAACATTGCGATTCGGTAATCAAACCAATCCGGAGAATGCGCCATCCAATAGCTTTGCCCGAATGTGATATATTCGGGCGTTGTTTTTTTGAGGCACAATCCTTGATATGATCACAAAGCTAGTTTCATTTTTGCTCTTCGGCACAATTCTTTTCGTGGGAGGATCGAACTCATTTGCGCAGAAGCGAGCGAAAAAGCCCGCTGTCGTCAAAAATCCAGTGACCATTCCGGAACAGCCGAAAGCGACCTCGCTCGAAGATCCGCTAGTAACAGAACCCGTCCCAGCAAAAAAGAACAATCGGTCGAGTGAAGCCGAAATTGTTTCAGCAGCGGTCCAAAAGAACTCCACTTACACCCATTTCTATGAATTCACTCAACCGGATTTTGCTATCAAGTCGATAAAGATCCGACACGACGACCTAGGCAGAGGCGACATTTCTTTCCTGAAATCGGGCTCAGATGAGGCGATCACGGATCCGATTCAGTTGAGCGAGTCAACGTTACAAACAATCGGGTCTATTCTTAGGGAATTAGATTTTGTAAATTCAAGCGAGAACTATCAGTACGAACGCGACTATTCGCACCTTGGAAATGTAAAATTCACGTTTAGTTCGGCCGGTCGCTCGCGAACTGCGCAGTATAACTACACGGAGATCAAACCCGCAAAAGCCCTGATGGACGAGTATCGGCGAATCGGTAACCAGTACATTTGGATCTTCGATATGACCGTTGCCCGCGAGAATCAGCCGCTTGATGCTCCAAGATTGATGACCGCGTTTGACGGCTTTATTCGCCGCGGCGACATTTCCGATCCGCCCCAAATGGTTCCGTTCCTTACTATGCTCAGCGAGGACGAACGTATACCGCTCATCGCCAGAAATAACGCCGAAAGATTGATCAAACAGATCGAGAAACAAGCGAACAAAGAAAAAAAGTGATCTAGTAGGGAATGCGCGATTCTGCAATTATTTGACCGCTCTCTATCGCGGAACTTCTATCGTTTTTAGAATGTCGGAGATCGCGGCGTCGGTCGTGGCTCCTTCAAGTTCCGCTTCGGCACGCATGGCAATTCGATGGCGTAGCACGGGCATCGCTACGTCGCGTACATCGTCCGGCGTAGGGAAGTCGCGGCCGCGTATCGCCGCGAGTGCTTTCGACGACAAAAGCAATCCGATTGAAGCTCGCGGGCTTGCACCGTACAAAATAGTAGGATGTGAGCGCGTTCCGCGAACGATATCGACCACGTATTTTTGCACACCCGGCTCCATGCGCATCGCTCGAACCTCTGCCCGGCAACGAGAGATCGCCGCCGCGTCCGGAAGCGGCTGTATGCCAAGCTGTTCAAGATGATGCGAATTGAATCCGGCATCCCAACGTGCAACGATCTCTGATTCTTCCGTGTGATCCGGATAGTCGATCAATATCTTTAGCAAAAAGCGGTCGAGTTGAGCCTCGGGCAACGGATATGTTCCTTCGTACTCGATCGGATTTTCGGTAGCCAGGACGGTGAAGAGCGGCGAAAGCGGGTAGCGTTCACCGTCGATAGTCGTTTGCCGTTCTTCCATTGCTTCGAGCAACGCTGCCTGTGTCTTTGGCGGTGTACGGTTGATCTCATCGGCGAGCAAAATGTCGGTAAATATCGGGCCTTGCCGAAGTGTGAATTCCGATGACTGCATATTGAAAACGTTCGTGCCGGTAATGTCCGAAGGCATCAGGTCGGGCGTGAATTGGATTCGCGAATAACCCGCACCGAGGATCTTAGCAAGCGTCTTTACTGTCATTGTTTTGGCCGTTCCCGGAACGCCTTCGATAAGCACGTGGCCTTCGGCGAGCAGAGCGATCATTATCTGTTCGATCACGTCGTCCTGACCTACAATGGTCTTGCGAAGTTCATTGAGAATATGTGCGACGGTTGAGGGTGTATAAGTCAGCATTTATTGATTGAATATGTCGAAAACCAATTTGATCGCGAGCAAAACGACGGTTCCGAGAAAGATCTTGCGGAGCAGATCCTCATTCATTTTCGTAACGAAGTGTGCCCCGATAAAGGCACCGACAAACATTGTTACGGCTAGGATCGCCCCAAGCTTGTAATCTACTAAACCTTGCCACATAAAAACGAGCGTCGCAATTCCCGAGGAAAAGACGTTTACATACTTGGTCGCGGCGATCGCACCCGCGTACGTCATACCAAGAAGTGTGACAAAGGCGGCGGTAAGGATCGTGACATAACCGCCGCTGTAAAGTCCGCCATAGATCGCCAAAAGAAAAGTGGCGGAAAGGCCTAGAAAGGAAATTCTAAACGGTTCGGAACCAATTAGCCTCTCCGATTCTGGTGAAACAGTTTTCACTTCCTCCTCGCTCTTGAAAAACGTAAAGGCAACGACAATGATCATTGCCACTGAAACGATCAGCTTGATGCTTTGCCCGGTTATGAATCCGACTAATGCAGCACCGATCGCGGAGCCGATCATGGTAACCAAAACAAAGGGTGCAAGCGGACGGAACGCGACGCTTCCCGAACGCACGAAAGGAATTGTTGCTCCAATTGCCATGAACGTCAGCCCAAACATATTTGTCGCGACGGCCACCTTTTCATCGATCCCGAACTGGAACATCACCGGAACGGTGATCAGCGAATTGCTGCCGGTAACAACACCGACGGAACTTGTTATCAGGAATAGAATAATAAGGGTAAAAAGCCCGGCGGTTGACATCGCTACGCTCTGCCTCCGCGGCCGAGCCGCAGTTCGGATTCCAGTTCTCGCAGTTCGCCAACAAGCCGAACGGTGGTCTTCTGATCAGCCGGCCCGCCGTATGAGACATCTTCGCATTGCCGAAATAGATCGTCGATCTCTTGCTCAGGCCGCTTCACACGTTCGGCGATCCGTTTCGCAAGTTCACGCCTATTCACCGTCGCGGGATCGACACCGAGAAGGCGCGAAGCACGAAGCCGAATGTCGGTATAAATATTCTCAACTGCCAGGTCGTACGCACGCGTTCGCCGTTGAAGTTCCGCCATAGCTCCAACGTATTCGAGTTTCGAAAGACGATCGGGTTCCGGCTCGGGCATAGGCCGTGCAAACCGCCGGCTCTGAGAATAAAAAACTAAAGCCACAAGTAGGCAAAGCTGAAGAAAGATGGCTACAACCGGCGTGCCGGCAAAATATTCGATCAGCCGATTCTTGCCGGAACCAAACCCGTGATGAAACTCATCAAACGCTATCGGGCCATCACCATCAACCAGATTTGTCGCGAACCGGGCGTTATCTGCCGTAGCGATACCGCTGTTAGCTACAATGAACGGATCCGATACAAATATTATCTTTCCGCCGCCATACGGCACTTCGACCGCGAGATTCGCCCCGTCGGACTCAAAGTGAGCGACCGGTGCTTTAAGCCAAAGGGGTTCGATATCAACGGTACCGGTGTCTATGCCGTCGTCTGTGGGATCGACGGGAGGTTCCGTCGGTTTTGAAGCAGGCGGTGCTGAGAAATCTATTGGGGTTTGTGTCGCGGTCGGCCTTGCGTTTGTATCTTCTTCGTCGACTTCCTCATTAGACACAACGTCCGGAAGTTTAACGTTTTCTATTCGTTTAAATTCGATCGATGAAGCAAACTGTGATGGCTGTATCGCATTGACCCCTGAAGTAAGAGCGGCCAGAAGTAGTGGTCGGGACGCATTCGCACCGTTCGTCATCTTGACACGATCTGCGGGATCGACTCCGGTTTCCTGGAATTCATTCCGTTTAGTTACACTAAGTAGCCAGTTGGATGTCGTAGCGAGAAGAGTTTTGTTTGGGTCGCGGTCGATGACGACAAGGCGGCCGCCTTCCATCACCCAGCGGAGCAATTCTTCCGGTTCATTTTCTTCAAATTCTCTTTGAAGTGGCCCGATAAGGACGAACACAGAAGGCTTCTCTTTGCCCGCTAGGTTCAGATTCGATGTCAGCGATTGCCAACGCGACACACGGCGGCCCGTTTCGGAGAGCAATTGGAAATAAGCTTTAGTGCCTGTCGATCCGGAATTATACGTTGACCGGTTCGGCGAAGATTCGGTGTCAGGCTTTGTGACCTCTTGAACATAGGAAGCAGCATTTAGCCCGATCATCGTCGCGACGATCAAGGCCAAAACAGTTCCAATCAGCAGACGTTGTTTCATTAGTTCCTAAATGCTTTTGATCGCATCCGTATATCGCTGGCGAAACTCGATCCATGACGCTTCGACGCTCGGTGCCGAGCCGTACCAATGGTCTTCGAAACTAGCGGTCATGCCCTTTAGATTTGAATGAAGATCAGTGTTCTTTCGAACATCCTTCAGATAATCATGATTTGTTTTATGACGCGCTAGACCTATAACCTTCTTATCGCTCAGCTCGCAAAGTGCTGCGATGTAACCCTTTCGGATCGCATTCCGGGGTTGACCTCTTCTGGCAAGATCCTCTGCCTCCGCAAACAACGAGCTGGCTGAACGGTCGGATTCGATCACTTCGCCGAGGATGACACGGTCGCGGCATTCTTCTTTTCGTCTCCGTTTCAAAGCAGGGAAAAGAAGCGGTGCGAGTTTGTAGATGCCGAAAGCGACGATCGCTAAAACCGTAACGATTAGTCCGATCTGCAAAACAGATGTAATCGAACTCATGCTTGACGCTTCAGTCGATGGCGCCCGCGATGGAAACAGACTCGAGATCCAGTCGCCGATCTTCATCAACCATTGTTCAAGAAGGCTTTCCTTCGGCTGTTCGGGCTCTTGAAATTCTTCTCGAGAGAGGATCTCATTGAGTTTCTGTTTTTCTTCATCTTTGGAGAGTGCCCTGGCCGAAGCGGTTTCATACTCGTTGTGGCTCCACGCCGCCGCGGTAAGGCGTTCTTCGATCTCGGTTAACAAGAATGCCTGTTCCTGAAGATCCGATGTTTTATCAAATGCATCCAGTTTTGAATGTAGCCATTCAAACGACACGTCCAAAGTCCCGCTTGGGCTATCAACTTTAACGGTAGCCGGAAGAATCTTGCGCAGATCTGCTGCGTCTTTAGGGCCATGGTCGAAAGGTGCGATGCCGGCCTCGGCTTCGGCTAGCTCGATCAGCATCTCACCGACCAACTCGCGGGCGTTCTTGATCGACGTCCCGTACTCGTCGGGCGATACGGCACTTGCCGAGATCGCGCAAGTAAAGACAACCCACAGAGCGAGGTGCAAACAAATGTATTTTGGTTTTCCTACGCTCATTTAAGACCCAGTATCGAACTCGGTTCCTTTGACGTTATCGGGATCGCGGCCCGTGTGCCCGAAGCGATCGCCGGTTGCAGCGGGTTTAGATAGTCGTCGGGAACAGCGGGAATTTCTCCTAGCCGGCGATTAGCCATTAATTCGATATCGTAGCCTTCGTGACGCACGCGTTCGTCAACATAAAGAAGGCAAAGCCCGACCATCCAGATCGGCGAGAGCAAAACGATGCTTGCTTGCGAGACGAGTTGCGAGGCGATCTCAAACCATGCCGGAGAGAGTCCGCCGCTGAGTCCAAAGACATCAACCCCTTCGATCCAGGCGTACCAGCCGATCGGAATGTAAAGTATCGCAAGGGCCGAATATGTCGCGACGATCGTAAAAATAAACAATGCTGCAAACCGTCTCACATTCCCGCGGGCCAGCGTAAGACTCCGACCGATCGAAGCGAAAACACCTCGGCCCTCGACAAGCATTACTTGGGGAACATAGGCGAAACGCGACGCGACAAAGAAGAAGGCAAGTGTCGTCGCAGCCATGACCACCACGCTAATTATTATGCTGATGATAGCTCCGAGAGTTGGAAACATGCTGAATGCGGCAAACGTAAGGGCGGCAACGATTATGGCGATGAGAAGGCCAAAATAGAGAATTGATCCGCCGATAAGGGTTAGAAACAGCGTGAGAATTAATGACGATGCGAAAAGGCCACCGATGCGGCTCCAAGTATTGCGATACGTAGCGGCGAAAGAGATCGGCTCATTGTGAAGAATATGGCGGACGAAATTTCGCGATGCACCGCCCATTACCGAAAGCGTAACCACCGTTTCGACCAACCAGATAGCTGTTTTTCCGAGCCAATTGAATGCGTAGTAAAGGAGAATATCAGGATTATCAATGTTTGAACCCGAAGGAAACGCCAACCGCGAAATGAACGTCCAGCCAACGGTGACCAATGTAGCCAAAATGACCGGCGGAGCAGCGATCAAAATGAACGTAACAAAATATTTTCGATAGGACCGAACAGCACGATCGATCAGATCGCCCGATCCAAGCGGGGCAATGGATAATTCATTGGCTACGGAATTAATGGCGTTCATCTTGGGCAAATCGTGATGGCAAGATTATATCCCGATGAGGCAGATCGATGGAAACCTGATTAAAAAAGCCTGCCGATCACGGTGGATCGGCAGGCAAAAGTTGTCAAGATGACAATAAATTAGAATTCAAAACGGGCAGCAAACTGGACCTGTCGAGCGGCGGCCGCTGACGTGATTTGTCCAAATGTCTGACTGTTTATGTTAGCGAACTGGGTATTGTTGAAGAAATTCACTGTATTGAACAAATTGAATGTTTCCATTCTCAACTGCACACGCATCGATTCCGTAAAGCGAATATTCTTCAAAAGAGCCATGTTCACATTGAAGCTACTAGGGCCGTTGATCAGCGTTCGAGCAATGTTTCCAGTTTGCCCCGGACCTACATTGAAGAACACTTGTCCGTCAAACGTGGTATTGGCGTTGAGTGGATTAACATAACCCGTAGAACCCGCTCCAGTACTTCCGATGATAGCCGGATTGATGAAGTAAATGTTGCCATTTGCTTCGAAAACCCCAGATAAAGCACGAATCTCATCATTGGTCAGGTTGCTGAATGCGGTTTGTCGTCCCGAACGAGCACCGCGGTTCAGTGTCCCACGACTATCGGTGAAGGTGATAGGAGCTCCTGTCGAAGCTTGGAAAATACCCGATAGTTCAAAACCACCAAATATTTTGTCCACAATGCCGCCTCTGTTCAAAAACATCTTGCCTCTACCGAACGGCAGCTGGTAAATACCGTTAAAATTAAAGACATGTGTTTGATCAAAATCGGCCCGCTGCTTATCGAGTTCACGATTATCATTCTGTAGAAAAGGATCGAAAAGCTGCTGCGACGTTCCCACCGTGTCAGTCAGATTTTTCGAGAACGTGTAGTTAGCCTGGAAGTACAGACCCTGCGAGAACCGGCGGCGGACTTCCAATTGTAGGGCATTGTAGTTGTAACTTCCGTCATTGGTGAAGAGTTCGATCTGTCCGATGTTCGGATTTTGATAGAACCTAACAAACGGCGAGCGAGTTGGATCCAAAAGCGTCGGATGATTGTTTATGCCCTGAGTGACATAAAACTGCGCCAAATCCGCAACGGTCCCGTTTGCCAAACTCGCAAAAACCGTGGTGTTTATCGCCGCTCCAGGGCCAGCCGTACCGATTCCACCGCGCGCACCGGAGAGCGTGCCAATAAGCGGAATTACGGTAAGAGCTGTACTGCCCGGAAGAGCCGCATTAAACGCAGCACTCAAAGGCAAGTTCGTATTAACTGCTGCGATACATGCCGGATTACCCGCACAAAGTGCGATCTGCCGGGCACGTTCGGCACTGTTAATAGCGAGATTTCCCTGGGCTCTTTGGAAATCTGATAGAAATCCATTTCGAACGATATCGATCTCGTTTAGATCAACACCCCGGGCCAAGTTATTGCTACGAGTTCCCACGTAACGGATCTCAAAAGCCGTGTTGCCGAAAAACTCGCGTTGGAAACCAAAGCTGTATTGTTCAGTCAACGGGATCTGCAGATTTGGGTCAACCGCATTGGCGGTACCGAAATTCCCCTGGCCAGCAGTGTTGTTTTGAAGGAAAGACCGCGGCAATGGGGTGAAGGCCGGAGGTGCAACATTTGTTAGGACTCCGCTAGCGCGGTCATTTAACAACGTGGTATTTGTCGGACCGATTGCGCTGTTAACGCCGCGGCCTAAACCGAGGTTAGCATTAAGCGTTCCGTTAAGTGAGGTGATGATCGAGTCATTACCGTAGATGTGGCTGTAACCGCCGCGGAGTACGCTTTTACCAGGCGACCCGAACAGAAACTTCCCAATTCCGGAATCAAAACTCGGAGAGTACGCAACTCCGAATGAAGGAGCGAAATTATTGTAGTCGGTTTTGTAGTAAAGAAACTCTTTTCCGGCATTGGTGCCAATAACATTAAAGGTGCCATTTCCAGCCAAAAGAGATGCAGCCGGATTACTCGCATCCGCGATAACCGGTTCGACCGACAATCCATTGGCAAGTTTCAGGGCCGGATAAAGCTCATATCGCAAACCAAACGTCAAAGTAAGGTTTGGGGTTACAGACCATCTATCAGAAGCATAGAGGGCGTTGTTGGTGTTTCTGAACGGCGACAAGTTTCTTGCAACCTGAAAACCAGATGTCGGACTTGTCGAATTAAAACCACGCGATCCGCTGCTCACGGTACCCGCCAAGAGAGCTAGCAAGCCATTCGCTGTCCCAAGTTGGGTCGTATTGATGAGATTACCGAAGTTTGCGGCGGTAAATCGAGTACTTGATCCTGCGATATCAATTGGCCCTAGAACATAGTTCGGAATGATGAACACGTCATTGAACGAGTTCACTTTGTACTTTTGATATTGTCCGCCGAACTTCAGAGAGTGTTTCCCAACGATCCAGTTCAAGTTATCGGCAAGTGTGAATACCTTATTAAATCGACCCTGATCCAAAAAGACAGTCTCAGGACTGGACACGAGTCCAGCAAGCAGGCCCGTGTTAGTTGTGCCGGCCGCACCGAGGAAAAAGTCAGGCCGCGGACTTAAACGATTGAACGGAACTTCGTTAGTGAAAATACCGTATCGGGCTTCATTCACGATCGAGTCGGAAATGATTCTCCTGTACGCAAATGCAAATGATTTATTTGTCGAGGTCTGATCGACCTCTGGCGTAACGCTAAACCCCTGATTATCAACGTCCGGCCGCAGATTTGTTTCATCATTGTAGCTAAAAACTCCGTTGATGCTGTCTTTGTCTGAGATGTCGACGTCGATTCTGGTTGTGAAAGTTTGAAGGGTTTGATCTGAACGCCGATTAAGCGCAAAACCGGTTGTATTTAAAGAATCGCCAATCCCGGTAGCGTTTCCAGTCGTCGGTAGTCGTGAGAGAATTCGCGACTGAATCACTGGATCGATAGTACCCGGAACATTGAAACCTTGCGACTGAGCGAAAGTCAATATGTTCGATACTGAACATAGGCTGCCGACCGTGGTGCCTGGGCAAATGGAGGTTGCAGCACCGGCCGTTGAACGAGTGAACTGAAACGTTCCGGCTCGTGCGGTTGGCGTTAAAATCTGTCTCGTTGCTCTGGCGGAAAGAGGATCTTTAACACCCTCATAGGCAACAAAGAAGAAGCCTTTATCTTTAAAGAAGAACGGCGTTCCTTCACCGAAACCCGGAACCGGCAACGGCCCACCTATCTTGCCGCCATATTGATTTCGGTTACGAAATGGCCGCGGATTTCTGTCGTCACCAATTCTTGCTGTTCCATTTATAACAGCGGCATCAGTTGCCACGAAACTACCGGCGCGGTTATTGAAGAAATTGTTAGCCGCGAATTCAGAGTTGCGGTTGTAGGCAAACAGGGCACCGTGGAAATCCTTTGTTCCACGCGGCGTGACGAGCGTAATTTGTGCACCACCCGAGCCTAAGTCGGCTTCCTGGTTGGTCGTCGTGATCGTAAATTCTCCGGTGTCGTCAACGGAAGGTCTGCCCGGAGCGAAATCGGTCGCATTAGCGCGAATAAAAGCATCATTAATACTAATGCCGTCGCGAGTAATGTTTGTCAAAGTAGTACGCATTCCGTTTATAGACGTATTTTGAAACGGATTGCTGGCTACTCCTGCTTGCAGGGTGGTTAAGTTGAGCGGATTTCGAGTAATAAGCGGCAACGACAGAATTTGTTGCGGGCTTACTACGTTCGTTACCTGTGCGCTTGTCGAAGTGATAACATCAGCACCGGCAGTAACCGTTACAGATTCAGTCACCGCACCAATCTCAAGCGAAGGCGCGAGAGTATATTCACGTCCAATGTCAATCTTCAGGTCGTTCGCAACATATTGCTTGAAGCCTCCGGAAGTGACAGTTACCGAGTAAAGTCCCGGTTCAAGTTGTTGAAAGTTAAAATTACCGCCACCATCCGTCGTACCAGTTTGACTACGTCTCGTTTCATTAAACGTGATTACGACCGTAGCACCTGGCAAGACGCCATCTGGCCCAGAGACTGTACCTCTGAGACTTCCCGTTGGTGTCTGTGCGAATAACGCTAAGGAGCCGACAATTGTCAGCAAAAAAGCACTTAAAAATCTCTTCATTCTACTCCTCCTGGCAAATTTGGAATGTAAGCTTACTGTTGTGTTTATTGAAAATAATAAACAAAAAGGGCGAACTACCCAAAAGGACTCAAAAACTATGCCACACTGAAAGCATAAGTGAAGTGCTTTGAAATGTAGATTTAGGCAATCGTAAACCCGGCAAATAGTATGATGGTTTGGATAATTTACGAAATTTTGAACTTTTGCTCGAAATAGTCAGATTCGTAAAGCGCTGGAATACACCAGCATTAATTCGATCTAGTCGAGAAGTGTATTCGAAGTTGTTTGGTTTTGAATGTTGAAAAAGGACCGCCTTAAAGCTTCAAAGCGGTCCCGCGACTCGAACAGGCACCTAGGTTAAGAAGGAGCATTATTGACCTGTTCGGGCCGATGCTGATAGATCGTTATTAAACGAATCCCTCAAGGCCTTTACGCGGTCATGTGCGGTCTGCACGGCCGAAAACTGGTCTTGGATCTGCTGTTGAACGTAGGCCGGTAATGTGGTTTCAAGAGCTTCCTTGTAAGCGTTCTTTGCCGAGTCTTCGCCGCGCTCACATTCATTAAGTATCGCACCCTCATCATTTCCGGTAACAACGCTTTTGATATTGATCCAACCACGATGGATCGTTCCCGCAAAGCTACCGGTATTTTCCGGATCACCGCCAAGCGTTCGTACGACATCCTGAAGTTCACCTACAAATTTCGCTCGCTGTTGAGAAAATTCAAAAAACAAAGATTTCAGGTCCGAACGCTCGACGCCGGCGGCGGCCTGCTTAAATCCTTCCTGGCCATCGCGACAGGTCTCGATGAGGCCATTCAGCGTAGAAATAACAGTATCGTTGTCAACCGAACTGTTGGTTTCGGTAAAAGTATCTGGCATTGGCGGTGTTGGTTGGTTGTATTCGTTGATCATAAATTATTCCCCCATGTGATTTTCGATCAGTCTTAGTGACTTCAAAGTGAATGTGTCAATCGGCGTGCCAGAGCTGAAAAGCCCATAATCTCTGACTTTCCCGAATCGGCGACCGAATCATGTTCGAACAGTATCGTATTGATTCGCGGCGCAAAACGAACCTTGATCGGAAGCAAAATGTCAGCCTGAAATCGCCAAGTCAGCATCGAGATGAATCGTTCCGACGTCCGTGTGTATTGTTGAAATACTCCAAATTCGCGGACTAATAATTTTGTGTAATAATCGTTTATCGAAAAGAAAGTCGCGGGTGAAGAATTTGTTGAAATTTCGCCGCCATTGGCCGTATCTTAGCGTAGATAAAGATGGATGTGACTTTTTGATGGGCGGAAACGGTTCCCATTCCGCCACATATCCGTCTGTTTTCAGATAATGACCGAACAAAAGCCCACGAGACCAAAATTTCTCGAAAGCGTCGCCGACGAAAATGGCGTCGCTATCGTTGTTTTAGACCGCTCCGGTGCAGAAATATCCTCCTCTAACAATAACTCGATCTGCAAAGCGCTCTGGGATTCAGTTGAATTTCGCCCGAAGTGTGAGCAATTTTGCGGGCGGGCCTTTGACGTTTCTCGTGAATCCGATACGGGTTACGATTTCGAATGTCACGCAGGTTTGGCCTGCAAAGCAGTTCCTGTAATCGATCGAGGAAAAGAATTTGTGGCGATCGTTGGTCGCGTGTTCCTAAAGAGCGAGTACTATCGAAATGCCACGGAAAAGGCGATCTCCGGGGAATGGAACCGATACAAGCCAACGGAATTCTTTGAAAATATTCTAATGTCCAGTTCAACTGCCGGGATCGAAAGCGCGACAGCAAGGCTAGATCGATTTACTGTTCGTCATGAGAACGACCTTCTCGACGTTGGACCTGCCAATTCGAGAACGGTCGAAATTTCGCTTCCCGAGATAGAGATCTCACGAAAAATAGAAGAATTCAATCGATCGTCTTCTCTATTTGAACCGGCTCTCGTTACGCCGATGTCACGCACGGCAAACGCTACGACCGACGCTGCTCGTTGGCGATCGCTTTTCGGTTCAATTATGAAAAGCGACTATCCCACTGCATGCCGAGCAATAGTCGATTTTTTGAAGGACGTCTACTCGTTCGATTCCGTCATCTGGCTCGATCGGAAAAATGATGAGCTGGTTACGATAAAAAGTGAAGGTAATTTGGAAATGAAGCCGATAAGGGTGAAGGTTCCTGTTACCAGCCGGCGCCTAATCGATTCCGCCGCGAATGAAGAACCGCTCCCGTTACGCGAGAGACGTTCCGGCAACATCGATTCAGAGATACGAAGCCTGGCCCTCTTTCCGGTTACGGTAGGTTCTGAGATCCGAAGTGCGTTTGCGGTCGAAGCGGCCCCGATAAGCAAAGAGCTTGGTAAAGAGCTCTTCCGATTTGCGAAAGCGATCGGACCGCAGATCGAGATCCTTAAATTGCGAGGCGAAGTTTCGCGAAGGGATTGGGTTTCGCAGGGCGTTAGGCGCTTCAGTGACAGCCTAAAGCGAATCGATAGTGACGATTTCTGGCTTCACGTTACTCAGGTCTCGGCCGAGCTTCTTCAATCGGAACGAGCGTCTTTGCTGATTCGCGCAGACAAGTCTGAAAGTCTTTACGCCAAGGCTTCGATCGGTTCTGCAGCAGACCTGAAGAACACGAAAAATATTGGTTCGCGAATCGCACGGCACGCGCTCGATCATGGCGAGCCGGTCGTGGTGAAGGACATGCGTTCAGCCGGAATCTCCGTCGCGCCAAGCGATTGGCGTTATAAGACATCTTCGTTTATCAGTTTTCCAATACTAATTGGCGACCGTCGGATCGCAGTTATGAATTTTACCGATCGGGCCGGCGGTGATGCATTTGGTGAACGAGACATCGAGTTGCTGCATACGATCGCTCCACAGATTGCGGTCGCGATCGACCGTACTACGCTAAAGGACCGGGCCGGCGAGTATCAACAGCTTTCGGTCACTGATTCGATGACGGGCCTGCTCAACCGCCGATATCTGGACGAACGTCTCGTTGAGGAGATGAACCGAGCACGCCGTCACCGGTCCACTATCTCTTTAATGATGATCGACGTAGATAGCTTCAAATCCTATAATGATAGTTTCGGTCATCCGGCTGGCGATCTTGCGTTGAAAATGGTGTCTGCCGCCTTGAAAGACACGCTTAGGGCAGACGACGTTGCAGCTAGATTCGGTGGAGAGGAATTCGCAATACTTCTTCCGCGAACAAATGGCGAGGAAGCGGCAGCCATCGCCGAGCGCATTCGGTCGCGCATCGAACACACTGCATTTCCACATCGCCAAATAACTATCAGCATCGGCATCGCCAGCCACAGCAACGAGTTCGATTCTCCAAAAGATTGGATCACGGCTGCCGACATGGCCCTCTACGAAGCAAAACATTTGGGTCGAAATAATGTACAGATCTATGACAATTTGGGAAGATCGTTCAAAGAAAGGATCAACTAGATGGCAATAGCTTTTGCTAGAAAGAAATCGGCTGACTTAGTGAGAGCTGCGGGTTTTAGGAATACTCTGGACCGGATCACGCAACACGCTAGATCCGGTTCAGGCGGCTTGGTATTGGCTTCCGCGCCGGGCGTTGGCTGCAGCACCCTGCTAAAAAATTTCTTCGAATCAAGCTTTCACCCAGGTGCTCTTACGATCCCAATTTACCTTTCAGTCGATGTAAATGTAAGTGGCGAGAGCGTTGTCGATCATGCAAGACTTTTAGCACTTAGGTTCTTAACACAGGTCATTGCTTTTCGCCGGCAAGAGTTCGGTTTGACCACCTCCTCGATCGGTCCCGAAGAAATTGCCCGACTGGCCGTTAGCGAAGATATTTTTTGGATCGACCGGGCGGTGGAAAGATTAAATGACCGAGTGAGCGATCACAGGGTCGAGATGATCGCCCGATATTTCTCAGTGGTTGGTCTTGCGGAATCGGCCGGAATACGACCGTTTATGATTTTCGACGATGTCCATCGGACACAAATATTTGAGAATGGCAGCCTTTTGTTTGAAGGTCTGAGAAATCTCTGTCTACGAAGTTCTTTGTCCTCTGTGATTGCCGGTCGACGTAAATTTGTCGCTTCGTTTGATGAATTCGATCGAATCGACCTAGATCGGCCGACACACGCTGAGGCTGCCAGATTCATTGCTGAAGAGGCCGCTAGAAATTCCACAATGATCGATGAAGCTTCGTGTGATCTGCTTGCCGTGCAATTCGCTTCGCGGCCAGGTTTCATGAAGTCGATCGTTAAGCGTCTAAGGTCATATGATGACAATATTGCCGGTTTTCCGGCAATTCAACGTGCGTATGTGGACGAACTCTTCACCGGTTCAATAGGGAATTGGTTTCAACGCGAAATAGATTCGGCTGTTTCCAACCATCACCAAAGACGATTTGTTGAATTTCTTACGAAGACCAATCGAAGCCCCTCGGTGCTGCAGCCTCTTGAAGCTCTCAAGCGGTTGTCAAACCTGGACGATGCCACATTTGAACGAGCAATAGCTGTCTTGAATACGGCTGAGATCCTTCGTGTAACTTCGAACCATATCGAGGGCAGTTCTCGCGACCTTGCATTGACAGACTACCTGGAATCACGTCATCGGCTTGAGAATTTGGGCGATCCGCGATCAATTGTTGTTTCGCAAACTCTAGGCCAGTGCATAAGTCGATCCTCGACTATAATGGCCTCTCAATATCGCGCTTCGACTGCAATTGGACTCCGTGAACTCTTACAGAAGTTCGATACGAGGTCTGTACCGCTGGCATTATTTGATCCCAACGTCTTCAACAGCCGATACAAGGGAAAAGCCGAGGTTGAGATCGATGACGAGCTGAAAATTGACAACGACGTTTTCGCGCTTCCATTTATTGTTTTCACGGCATCTACAGAATCCGCTTACCCACCGATCGGTACTTTGATTGCGGCCGAACGGTCCGCATTTGGTTCGGGATCTCGCGACAGAAATTGTGGCAGTGATGGTGAGATCTATTGGATTGCTGCGGAGATCGAAACGAAATTACCGGCGAATAGCGAGCAGGCTGAGTTTTGGTGCGATCGGCTCGAAGCTGCCGCAATTGCTTCAGATTTTCGTAACTATCAGATCTGGCTAATCGCACCAGACGGTTTTGATGATGAGGCGTCAGAGGTTCTCGCAGATAGAGGTGCTCTTGGATCTAGCCAACACCAAGCTGAACTGCTCAAGAAACTTCTGACGAAAAGTGAAATTGCCGGTCATACCCTCAGTTCAGAGTATGAGATCGACATCCCGATGGGTAAAGAGAGTGAATTGATCGCAGCTCATACACTCGAAGAGATAGCAAAAAGGCACGGGATAAATTCTCATGAAATAAACCAAATAAAGACCGCCTTGGTCGAGGCTTGCATAAATGCTTCCGAGCACAGCCATAGCCCGGACGGGCGAATTCACCAAAAGTTCGAGGTTGGTCAAGACCGCATCACTATGACGATCTCAAATCGCGGCGTTCGGCTGGCCGATGCAAAACTCTCCGGAGATGATTCAAAGCGTCGCGGATGGGGATTGAAGCTAATCGAGAAATTGATGGATGAAGTTCAAATCAGTCAAACGGATGACGGAACCTGTCTTTCGATGACAAAGCGATTTACTAAAGCATAATAGTCCTACTTCCCCCGCTAAACCATGGAAATAATCGTAGGAACGGCGGGACACATTGACCACGGAAAAACTTCGCTTGTTCGTGCACTTACGGGTATCGATGCCGACCGTCTCCCGGAAGAAAAGGATCGCGGGATCACGATAGACATAGGTTTTGCCGAATTGTCGGTCGGCAACGTTCATTTTAGTTTTGTCGATGTTCCGGGCCACGAGCGGTTCGTCAAGAACATGCTTGCCGGAGCTAGCGGGATCGATATCGTGCTTTTGGTTATCGCCGCTGATGAAGGCGTTATGCCGCAGACCAGAGAGCATTTTGAGATATGCCGACTGCTTGGACTTAATAACGGAATAATCGTTCTTACAAAATCCGATCTCGTTGATGACGAAACGCTCGAACTCGCAAAGATCGATGCTGAGGAGCTTGTCATCGACTCGTTTTTGGAGAATGCGCCGATTATTCCCTTTAGCTCGTCAACGGGCGAAGGAATGGAGGATTTCAAGAGAATTCTTGTTGCGACAGCAAAAAGTGTTTCGAAACGAAGCGAGGATCGTATCGCATTTCTCCCGATCGACCGCAGCTTTACAATAAAAGGGTTTGGAGCGGTAGCGACCGGGACATTGGCGAGCGGATCAATATCAGAAGGTGACGAATTAGACTTGCTGCCGGCTGGAAAAAAATTACGCGTCCGCAGCGTTCAAACTCATGGCCGAGTGGTGAAATCTGCGGTATCGGGGCAACGGACTGCCGTCAATCTCGCCGGTATTAACCATTCGTCGATCACGCGCGGAATGGTGCTTGCCGCACCTGGGGTGCTAGAAACCTCTCAACTGCTGGATGTGGCGGTGGAGATGCTTAAGAGTTCGCTGAGACCGCTCAAAACACGCCAACGAGTTCGCGTACATATTGGAACCGCTGAGATCCTGGCACGAGTATTCGTGATGAATGAGAGTGGGGCGATCGAGCCCGGCGGAAGTGGATTCGTTCAATTGCGGTTGGAAAGCATTGTTGCTTGCATGTCCGGCGACCGCTTCATTCTTCGCAGTTATTCGCCGCAGCATACGATCGGCGGCGGCCAGGTAACCTTGCCTATCTCTGAAAAGCACCGTCGAAAAGATATCGCGAGTAGTGCGAAGTTGCTTAGGCAATTGGTGGAGGTAACCGGCGATCATGTGGCATTCGTTTGCTCCCTTGCGATTTCTGCCGGAAGCTCAGGGCTCACAACGGCAATGCTTCGTTCGCAGACCGGCTGGATAAACGCCGTGGCGGATAAGGCAATATCATCCGCTGTTGGTTTGGGAAAGGTCACGATAGTCGGGGATAATTTGATCGATGCCGTTCTGTTCGCTAATTTTAAGGCTGCAACGATCGCTGCGCTGGAAGCGTTTCACCAGAAGGATCCGCTCTCGCCCGGAATGACTCGCGAGATATTGCGGGACCGTATATTGCGAGTAACGCCGCAAACCATAATGGCTTCTCTCATAGAAAATCTGGTAAGCGAAGGCAAGGTCATTACGGAGAACGATGTGATGCGCTTGGCAGGCCATAAGACCGAGCTTTCATCTGAGGAAAGTGATTTCGGAGAAAAACTGATGCTGGTGATAAGGTCGGCACGTTTAGAACCGCCTAAGATCGAGGAAATGATCAGCTCTCTGTTGGGTAATATCGATGTAAAAGATGCCAGAAAGTTGATCCAGCTAAAGCTTAAGAGCGGCGAGATAGTTAAGGTAAACGACGAAATGTACTTCGCAGCCGATTCGTTGAGGGAGTTGACCGCTGCGATCAGACGGTACGCAGACAGAAGCACCGATCGGTTGATCGACGTCGCGAAATTTAAGGAGATCGCAGGCGTTTCGAGAAAGTATGCTATACCTTTGCTTGAATATTTCGATCGAGAGAAGCTAACGGTTCGGGCGGGCGATAAACGCCTGGTGCTCAAATGAAAAGATTCCTTACGGCAGAATGGCGAGATCTGATAATGGCGAACTATGAGGTTTCGCCAGACCTTCTCGCGACTCGCATTCCGGCCGGAACGGAGCTTGATCTGCATAAAGGGAAGTGTTTTGTTAGCCTGGTCGGGTTCACGTTTCTCGACACACGCGTGCTCGATTTTCTGGTTCCGTTCCACGTAAATTTCGAGGAGGTCAATCTCCGGTTTTATGTTCGTCGCGTGATGGGCGATGAAGTTCGCCGGGGAGTTGTCTTCGTCAAAGAGATCGTTCCGCGTGCGGCGATCGCGATCATCGCACGAACGCTTTACGGTGAACCTTACGAATGCTGGAAGATGTCGAGTTTTCGCGATGCGTTACATGTACGGTATTCGTGGACGAAGGGCGATAGCCGCAATTCGATCAGCGTTGAATCCGGCCCAAACTTAGGTATGCCGACAGATGATTCGCACGAGGAATTTATAATCGAGCACTATTGGGGTTACACAAAACGTGGAGTCTCTCGGACCGACGAATACAAGGTCGAGCATCCGAAATGGGAGTTGTTCGATGCCGGCAATCCGCGGATCGACGTAGATTTTGGCGGGACATATGGCGACGAGTTTGCGTTTCTTGACGATCAAAAACCGCACTCGGTGGTGCTGGCAAAAGGCTCGGAAATTGCGGTTTATAAGGGTGAGAAGATCATATGATCATCGGAATTGTAGCCATCGCAAGAAACTACGCCATCGGCAAGGACGGAAAATTGCCGTGGTACTATCCCGCTGATCTGAAGTTTTTCAAGCAAACGACCACCGGGAACGCTATTGTGATGGGTTCGAACACCTGGAAGTCGATCGGCAAACCGCTGCCCGATCGTCTGAATATTATCCTGAGCCGAAGCCGAGAAATCGAACCGCAGCCGAACGTCTTGCTGCTTCGGAGCAAAGAAGAACTGATCGCGTTGACAAGTTATTTAAAATGCGACGTTTTCATCATCGGCGGTGCGAAGACCTACGAGAATTTTGCTGACGTGATCGAGAAATGGTATGTCACTGAAGTTCCGGAAACGGTCGAGGACGCGAATGTTTTTATGCAAATAGATTTCCTTGATGAATTCAAAGAGGTCGGAAACCACGAACTCGATAACGGACTAGTGGCACGAACATTTTCTCGGTAGCACGAAGTAATGTTAAATCGCCGTAAATTCGAACGGAGGAAACCGATATGATGGGCGGAAGATCGTGGGACGAATGGATAGAGGAATATGCCGAAGGACATCAGCATCCGATCAATCGGCTAACCCATAGCATTGGCATTCCGATGATCGCCGTGGCGATACTCATGATCCCGTTCTGTTTGTTCGTTGCCGGGCTTTGGCGGATGTCTTTGGGATTATTCGTTCTTGGTTGGGTCCTCCAATTCGTCGGGCATTATTTCGAAGGAAAGCCACCTGAGTTCTTCAAGGACTATCGTTTTTTGTTTGTCGGCCTGCGTTGGTGGTTTAAGAAAGTCGTTGGGCTGAAGTAAGTTTTCTTCGAAATAGGTGATAGCTGGGAAGTGATAGGTTTTCTGATAGCTGTTGGCTAATAGCTGACAGCTATTTATTAACTGTGGCAAAAGAACTGATCTTGGGACTGGATATTGGCTCGTCGGGCGTTCGGGCGGCTCTTTATGATATCGACGCGAATCCCATCAAAGATTCCTTGGTCAAGATCGAACGCACGCTGCGGGTGTCGGTGGACGGAGCATCTGAAATTGACACCGATCTTGCAGTCAACCAAGTTGTGACCGCGATCGACCAGATCCTCATTAAAAGCAACGAAATAAACGGCATTATTGGTCACGTGGCGTCATGTTCCTTCTGGCACAGCCTCGTCGCGGTCGATGCAGGAGGAAATCATACACCTGTCGTTTTGGGTTGGGCCGATACACGAAGCCGTGGGTTTACCGATGTTCTTCGAAATCAGTTTGACGAAAATAACGTTCACAACAGAACCGGAGCCAGATTTCATTCAAGTTTTTGGCCCGCAAAGTTGATGTGGCTCCGAAGCGAATTTCCCGATGCGTTTTCCCAAGCTACAGAACTAATGTCCTTTAGCGATCTATTGGGATTGCGGATTTTTGATGAAAGCGCGACCAGCGTATCTATGGCGTCGGGAACAGGTATTTTCGACGCTCGAGAATGCAAATGGGATCCGGAGTTGGTGGCATATTTAAAGCTCAAACCCGCGATGCTCCCGACCATCGCTGCGGACGATCAATCGTTCAAACTCAACAAAGAATATGCACAACGCTGGCCGCGGCTTGCTCACGCGAAGTGGTTGCCTACGATTGCCGACGGCGTGGCGAACAGCATCGGTTCGGGCTGTATCGATGAAAATAGAGCCGCGTTAATGGTCGGAACTTCCGGTGCGATGCGCGTTGTTTACAAGGGTGAGCCGCCAAGGAATATTCCGGACGGGTTATGGTGTTATCGCGTCGATCGCGAGCGTGTGATAGTCGGCGGAGCACTTTCCGATGGCGGCGGGATTTACGATTGGCTGAGGCGAAATCTGCGAATAGAGCTGTCCGATGACGCGATCTGTAAAGAAATGGCATGCCGCGGTGCTAATGCTCACGGCCTGACCTTCATGCCTTTTCTTGGAGGGGAACGAAGTACGGGCTACAACGAGAATGCGACGGGAGCGATCCATGGCCTGACAATGGCGCACGATGCTATTGACATCCTGCAATCCGGAATGGAATCGGTCGCATATCGATTTGCAGATATTTTCGACCAGCTCAAGTCGATCTTTCCCGATATTGTTGTAGTAGCATCAGGCGGTGCCTTGAATGCCTCACCCGTTTGGACCCAGATGATCGCCGATGTTCTCGGCCGCAATCTCGGTCTTTCAACAGTTCCGGAAGCATCTTTGCACGGCGCCGTTTTGCTTGCTCTTGCATCTACTGGCAAAATAGTCCTTACCGACAAGATCTCACAAGTAGAGCAAAACCAAATTTCGTTTCATCCTGAGTGCCATTCGATATACGAAACAGCGAGAAGAAGGCACGAAAACTTTTACGAAAGCTATCACCAAACCCAATGAAAACCGCCGCCAAACCGACACCAAAGACCGACATCGACACTCTTTGCATCAATGCCATTCGCACGCTATCGCTAGATGCGGTACAAAGGGCGAAATCCGGCCATCCCGGTTTACCGCTCGGCATGGCACCGGCGGCGTATGTATTATGGACAAAGTTTTTGAGACATAATCCAAAGAATCCGAAGTGGTACGGCCGCGACAGGTTTTTGCTTTCCGCCGGTCATGGTTCGATGCTCATTTATTCACTGCTGCATCTTACCGGCTACGACCTTTCGCTCGATGACATAAAGAATTTTCGCCAGCTTCATTCGAAAACTCCGGGGCATCCTGAAAACTTCATGACGCCGGGCGTTGAGATCACCACCGGCCCACTCGGACAAGGATTTGCGAACGGCGTCGGCATGGCGATGGCACAGGCACATCTTGCCGCTCGGTTTAATAAACCTGGACACAAGATCGTTGATGGTTACATCTACGGCATCGTTTCGGACGGCGATCTGATGGAAGGCGTGAGCTACGAGGCCGCTTCGATGGCGGGGCACCTGAAGCTCGGGAGCCTGATCTATCTCTACGACGATAACCGGATAACGATCGACGGTTCGACCGATCTTGCATTTTCTGAAGACGTCACAAAGCGTTTCGAATCATGCGGTTGGTCAGTTTCAACTGTCGAGGATGGAAATGACATCAAAGCGATCGAGGCTGCGATCAAAGCCGGACAAAAGATCAAGGACAAACCGAAACTTATCCGCGTGAAGACGATAATCGGATTTGGAATGCCGAAACAGGGCACATCTAAAGCCCACTCCGACGCTCCGGGCGTTGACGCTGTTAAGGAGACCAAACGCAATCTTGGCTGGCCCGAAAACAAGAGCTTTTACATTCCCAAAAAAGCTTTGACCCATTATCGTTCTGCGGTAAAGAACGGAGCCAAACTTGAAAAAGATTGGGAAGCGTCGGTCAAGAAATATGAAAAGGCACATCCGGAACTTGGAAAAAAGCTTGCGGATATTCGCAAAGGATTGTTGCCCGATGGTTGGGAAAAGTCTTTTCCGGATTTCAAGGATGTCGAGGCAAAGGCAACGAGAGCCTATTCGGGCGATGTGATAAACGCGATTGCCGAAACGCTTCCGTCGCTGATCGGCGGTTCGGCTGACCTGTCACCGTCTAACAACACGGTCATCAAATCTTCGGCCGATTTTCAGTCCGGGCAGTATGGTAATCGAAATATTCATTTCGGCGTCCGCGAACATGCCATGGGTTCGACGATGAACGGTATGTCTCTTTTCGGCAGCGTTATCCCGTTTGGCGGTACATTTCAAACGTTTTCGGATTATATGCGTCCGGCGATACGGCTTGCGGCACTTTCAAAGATCCAGGTCGTTTACGTGTTCACTCATGATTCGATCGGGCTCGGTGAGGACGGCCCGACGCACCAATCGGTCGAGCACCTTGCGGCACTGCGCGCAATTCCGAACCTCGTCGTAATTCGCCCGTGCGACGCCCACGAAACCCGCGAAGCATGGCGTGCCGCTTTGAATCGCGATACCGGCCCGACCGCATTCGCATTCTCACGCCAAAAGGTCGCATTGATCGACCGAAAGAAGTTTGCCAAGGCCGACGGGCTGCACAAAGGTGCGTACATTCTTGCTGAGGCTTTAGACAAGACCGGCAAAAAGACCGAACCAAAACTTATCCTCATCGCAACCGGTTCCGAAGTCGGTCTCGCAATGGAAGCCCGCGAAAAACTAAACGCGTCCGGAACCCCAACCCGCGTCGTCTCTATGCCGTGCTGGGAATTTTTCGACGAACAGTCCGCCAAGCATAAAGAGAGCGTTTTGCCGTCAAACGTAAAGTCGCGTCTCGCCATCGAAGCCGGTGTCTCACAAGGTTGGCACAAATACACCGGGGATGGCGGCGACACCCTCACCGTCGATAAATTTGGCGCCTCAGCGCCCGCCGAAGACGTGTTTCGCGACTACGGGTTTACTGTCGAAAACGTAATCAAAAAGGCGGAGGCTTTGCTCAAGTGACGGTTGAGGGTATCCAAACACCAGGACTAATTCTTGATGTCGTTCGTGTTCGACAGAATGCTGAGCAAATGACTTCGATCGCGCGTACCAATAATGTCCGTTTGAGGCCGCATATTAAAACGCATAAGTGTGTTGAGGTTGCGCGGATACAGACAGCGGGGCATGATGGGACGATAACGGTTTCGACTTTGGCTGAGGCGAGGGCGTTCGCGAAGCATGGGTTTACGGACATTACTTACGCAGTGCCGATCGAGCGTGGGAAGTTTGCGGATGCGATCGAAATATTGCAGAGTGGCGTTAAACTGAATCTGCTTACTGATGACGCGGACACCGTAGAATCGCTAAACGAAGCTGCGGGAAAGGCCGGAGTCAAATTCGATGTTTTCGTCAAGATCGATTGCGGCACGCATCGCGTTGGTGTTGAGCCGCACGCGGCAGAGGCGATGGGGATTCCACGTCAGATCGCCGATTCTGCAAACTTGAATTTCGCGGGAATTCTCACACATGCGGGGCATTCGTACGACGTTAAAACTAAAGAAGAGATCCTGGCCGTTGCTCGCCACGAACGCGATGTAATGGTCGAACTCGCCGAACGGCTCCGGAGCCAAAGCATTGAAGTTCCAACGGTCAGCATTGGCTCGACGCCGACTATGTCGCTGATCGACGATCTCACGGGCATCGACGAGATCCGTCCAGGTAACTACATTTTCTACGATAATTTTCAAGCGACCCTTGGCAGTTGCTCGTTTGAAGATACAGCCTTGACCGTGCTCGCGGCTCTCGTCCATAAAGACGTCGCTCGACGAAAAGTGGTTGTCGACGCCGGCGGGATCGCACTTTCCAAAGACCGCGGGCCGGTCGGTCTAGATCCGCTGTGCGGCTACGGGCGAGTGCTTGACCTTGAAGGAAACGACACTGGAATGCGCGTTAACGGTGTATCACAAGAACATGGCGAGATCGAGGTGTTGGACAGCGAAACATTCGACCGATTAAAAGTTGGCGACCGACTACGCATTCTCGCGAATCATTCGTGCCTTACGGCGGCACAGCACACACACTACAATGTCATCGAAAACGGCGAGATCATTGACCGCTGGGAAATTCATCGCGGCTGGTAAACGTTCTCTTCTTTCGTGAATTTCATGGACATATTTCTTTAAAAGAATATTTGCCAACGAAACAAATCAATAAAGACTTCTGATGACCGATCGTAATCGGCTAACTACATCCTTTTCATGCGATGTGTTTGCCTGGTAGCTGACATTAGTATTCATTACTATTAACGACGCTGTTCGTGTTGCGGGCTCGAATTCTATATAGCTTAAGAAACCATTTTGGTCGCCGCCGTGTCCGACGAGTTTTCGGTTGTTTCGCGTGTCTAGAAAAAATATCAGGCCGATGTCCGTCGTGAAACCTGGGTTGCCGTTTGCGTCAACTGTCGTGGGCAATTGCGGCTGCCACATCTGTTCGAGCGAACTCCCTCTAAGAATAACGTCATACTCGGCCTGCCGTTTCGGATCGCCCGACAGAAAATTCAAATATTTCACTATATCGGTTATCGGCGCATTCAGCCCGCTGTTTGAAACGGTTATCCCGGTGTCGGCATCGAAACGGCCCTCGGTGCGCGTTCCGTTTTCGATGTAGTAACTGTGCGATCGGTGTTTTAGCAAATGCGGCGGCGTGGTGTCGAAATATGTGTTGTGCATACCCAGCGGCCGGAAAATATTTTTATCGATATAGGTTTCGTACGACTCACCCGATAGCGTTTCGATCACGCGGCCGAGATAAATAATTCCCGGGTTTGAATAGCTGAACTTATTGCCGGGTTTGAACTGCACCTCGGTAAACGGAAACATCGCGACTAGTTGTAACCATTCGGTCGGCTCGAATGGTTCCCACGGTTTATTGTTCCGCCATGGCCAGGTTCCGTTCCGAAAGCCGCCCGAATGCGTTAGCAGATGACGGATCGTGATCTCGTCCATCGAGCCGTGCGAGTTGTGTATCTTGCGTAATTCTGGAACGTATTTTGTGATTGGATCGTCCAGCTTTAACAACCCCCGGTCGCGGAGCTGCATTATCGCAATTCCCGTAAAACGCTTTGTGATCGACGCCCAATGATAGATCGTGTCGGCGTTTGCCGCTTGTTTCGTCTCAAGATTCGCCGAGCCAAAATGCTCTTCGGCGAGCGTTTTTCCGTCTTTCACAAAGACAAAGCTACTCCCGACAATTCCCGCGTCGGACAACTCTTTTCGGTAAGTCTCGCCAAAATTCGCAAATTTATCGGGTTGAGCGTGGACGATCGCCATACTGAATAAAATAATTAGAGCGAACGAGGTTTTATTTATCATGTGAGGACGACTTTCGATAAAACTGAAAACTGTTTACTTATGCTTTATATCGACGGCAAGCCGTGTCGGATCTTTCAGTTCTACAACTCGGAAATGATTTGGCGACCCGACGCCGGCGACCCATTCGACCTGAGCTTCAAAGTCGCATGTGGATCTAAGTTCGAGCAGGTTTGGTAGCTTCGGGGAAAGTTCGCGAAATGCGAGCGATGATTTGCCATCGTTAGCGTGAGCGGCTGCGGGTTCAAATCGTACTTGTAGCCAGCCGTCGCCCGGCAGTGGCACCACGTTGCCCGAACCGCACGCGCGAACCGGCCTGTCGATATATTCCAGGTGATATCCCGGCATCTCGGCGCCGCGAAATTCAAATACGATGCGGTCAAAGCCATCGTGGCGGCCGGTTCGAACGTCGATGAGCTCAGCGACGCCCTTAACTTCGTACTTTGTGTTGATGATTCCCGACGTTCCTTCAAAATCAGCTTTGAGTTCGGTGTTTTCGTCTGTCGGCGGAGGTTTCTGCGTTGGTGTTGCGGTCGCAACAGTGCCTTGCGCAGGTTTCGGCACGGGCGATTGTCCGCCGTCAGCATTGCTGTAACGGCTAACTTCGGACGTTCCGCCGCCGCAAGCGAATGAAAACAGGAGTATAAATAGAATTAAAAGGAATCGCATAATTGGCAATAATGGTAATTGCAAACGGCTTCATCCTGCAAGTGTTTATAGCTTGGCTTCCTGATATAATTTGTTGGAAATGAGTGTTTACGAAGGGTTATCAGAATCTCAACAGTTTGTCTGCCGGGTTATCGCCGACCACGCACGGGCGACCGCATTTGCTATCGCTGACGGTATTTTGCCGGGTAATGAAGGGCGAAATTATGTGCTGCGCAAGATAATGCGCCGCGCCATCTACCACGGCCGCGAGCACCTCGGCTTTACCGAGCCCTTTTTCTATAAGGTTTGCGACACCGTCGTCGATCAGATGCACGGCGCGTTTCCGGAACTCGCGGTCCAGCGTGAATTTATCGGGAAGATGGTTCGGCTTGAGGAAGAACGCTTCGGCAATACGATGACCGTCGGGCTTGGAAGGCTAAGTGAAATAGGGTTTACTTCGGAGACCGCGAAAGACACTCAGCTGTTTCTAAAGATCGCCAAGCTCTACGACACTTACGGTACGCCGCGAGACCTCATCCGAGTTTTTCTTGAGGAAAAAGGGATCGTTTTTGATGAAGAGCAAGGATACAACGATCAGTTCGACGCCGCGCTTCAAGAGTTACAGAAGCAAGGCGGCATCGGTCAAACTCATCGGAAATCCGTTATCAGCCCGATCTACGCTGAGGTTCTAGAAAAAGTTGGTGCGAATAAGTTCCACGGTTACGACGCGACCCGCTTTGACGAGTCAACTGTTGTCGCGATCCTTGAAGGCGACAGTCATAAAGACAGCTTGGCAGACGGTGAACAAGGAAGCATTGTTTTGGACGAGACACCGTTTTATGCGGAGTCGGGCGGTCAAGTCGGCGATTCTGGCCAGCTTGTCGGATCCGCATGTGGGAGTGGGCGATTGAACTCGGGAAGTTTGGAAAATTCAATTCAACCACCCGCTACCGCAGGTGGTACTGACTTTCGAGCGACCGTTGCGGACACGTATTCGCCGGTTGCGGGTCTGATCATTCATAAGGTCAAGGTCGAGAGCGGAACGCTGAAAGTTGGCGATAAGGTTACGGCGGTTGTCGATTCGTTTAAGCGTGATGCAACGCGGCGGAATCACACGGCGACTCATCTTTTGCATGCGGCCTTGAAAGAGGTTTTGGGGACGCATGTGAAGCAGGCTGGTTCGGTTGTTGCGCCGAATTATTTGCGGTTCGATTTTTCGCATTATCAGCCAATGTCCGTTGCTGAAATCCAAGAGGTCGAAGATCTTGTCAACCGGTATGTGCTTCAAAACCATCAGGTTACGACCAATCTGATGGCGATAGAAGAAGCTATGCGTTCGGGTGCGGTCGCGATGTTTGGCGAGAAATATGGTTCGGAGGTCCGTGTGCTTAGCGTTGGCGACGGCAAGTTTTCGATGGAGCTTTGCGGCGGAACTCATGTTCGTGCGACGGGTGATATCGGCAGTTTTAAAATTACGTCTGACGAGGCTATCGAATCCGGCGTTCGTCGCATCAGAGCCATTACCGGTTTGGACGCTTTTGAGCGGTTTCGTGATGACGAACGCCTGATCGACCGCTCGCTCGATGTATTGAAAACACAGCGTGACAACCTGCCGAATGCGATCGAGCGTTTGCAGGAAGAAGTAAAGCGAACACGGAAAGAGATCGAGGAATTAAAGCTCAAGATCGCAACTGGAACGGCAAACGGAGCGTCTGGCCAAGAGGATGAGTCGCGAGACATTGCCGGCGTGAAAGTCTTGGCAAAGGTTGTTGACGGGCTGGATGCCAACGGACAACGCCAACTTTCGGACACTTTGTTGGCTCGCTTGAAATCCGGCGTTGTAGTTTTAGGAAGAACGGAAGAAGGCAAGGCAAGCATTATCGTCCGCGTTTCGGACGATCTGAAAGATCGCGTTAAAGCCGGAAATGTTATTAAGGAGATCGTACCTATAATCGGCGGCAAAGGCGGCGGAAGGCCCGATATGGCGGAGGGCGGCGGGCCGGAAGCCGAAAAGTTAAGTGAGGCCATCGAGGCGGGCTATAAAGTAATTGAAACTTTTCTTAGTCCCTGACTCGTTTAATGAATTGGTCACCAGATCTTTGAGCACCGTAAACACCAGGCAACTTAGTTGTCATAAAAGCGTGATTTACGGTGTTCTCATTTTACGGAGCGGTGTCGCTGGGTATTACGAATGTTTACGGGAACTCAATTTGGACGTTACGAGATCCGGTCAAAAATAGGTGAGGGCGGAATGGGCGAGGTCTATTCGGCCCACGACCTCGAACTTGACCGCGATGTAGCCATCAAATTGCTTCCTACCGAATTTGTTGCTGACGACGACCGTCGCGGCCGTTTCAAACAGGAAGCCCGAGTAGTTTCTGCGCTAAATCATCCAAACATAATTACGATCTACGAGATCGGCGAAAACGAGCACGGCAGCTTCTTGGCGACTGAGTTCGTTGAAGGCAAAACGCTTCGCCAAGTGATGAAGGACGAGTCGCTGACTTTGGTGCGGGTCCTTAAGATCGTCGAGCAAACGGCGAATGCCTTAGTTGCTGCACACGCCGCTCATATCATTCACCGTGACATCAAGCCCGAGAATATAATGGTTCGCAGTGACGCGATCGTTAAGGTACTCGATTTTGGGCTCGCCAAGCCGATCATCGAACTCGGGTCGGTTGATAGCAATTCGAGCAATAAAACTATCCCCGGAACCGTGATGGGAAGCGCCCGGTATATGTCGCCCGAACAGGCTCGGGGGCATGAGGTTGACGAGCGAACGGACATTTGGAGCGTCGGCGTAGTGCTCTATGAAATGCTAACCGGCATGCCGCCGTTTGATGGCCAGACAACGGCAGACACGATCGCCGCCCTTGTCTACAAAGAGCCGGTGCCGCTGACGCACATTTTGCCCAATGCCCCGTTCGAGCTACAACGTATCGTTCGCAAGGCGTTGCAGAAAGATCGCGAGGAACGCTATCAAAGCATTAAAGATCTGGCTCTTGATATAAAAGATCTGATCTACGAGCTGGACCATGCAAATAGTGGTGACCGTTCGGGACATGATACGTCGAGCCCTTCATTTAGCGAGAATCCAACGATGCTTCACAGCACCGTCAGCGACAGCCGTCTGACCGGCGTAAACACGGAATTTCATTCGAAACTGAGCCTGAAAGCTGTACGTCCTCCCGCTAAGGATTGGATAAAGATCGCAAGTGCTTTCGTTGCGGTTGTCGCGTTAGCTGCGGCCGGGTTCGGATTTTACAAATGGTTCGCGCCCAATCCCGCTCTCGCGGTAGCGGCTTTTGAACGGCCGCATGTTTCACAGATCAATACGGATGGCCGTGTGATCCAACCGGCTATTTCGCCTGACGCAAAGTATATCGCTTACGTCAGCGGAGAGATCGGAAATCGAAGTCTTGTAGTTCGCCAGGTCGCCACGGACAGTACGTTGAC